>VGTA01000150.1 GCA_016874875.1 Deltaproteobacteria bacterium
GCGCTGCGTGGCGGCCAGCCTCACCGGCGCCCCCGCCCCCGCCTGCTCCTCGAGGGGCTCCTCCGACGCCTTGGCGCTCTGCGCGAGCAGGTCGAGCAGCTCGCTGAGCAGGTCCCCCCACCCCTTGAGGGCGGCGCGCACGGGCTCATAGGAGGGCTCAAAGCGCAGCCAGGAGGCCTCTTGCTCGTGGGCGCGCCGGAGGGGGGCCACGCTCTCCGCCTTGAGCCTGTTGAGCCACGCCACGGTGCACCGCTCGTTGAGCTCGTCGGTGATCACGCTCGCCGGCACCTCGCCCCGCTGCGCGCGCCGCTTGAGCAGCGAGGCGCTGCGCCACAGGTGACGCCCGAGGTCCGCGCGCTTGCCGAGGGCGCGCTCGAGCTGCGTGAGGAGCTCGCCGCGCCCGCGCAGCGCCTGCTCGATGCCGTCGGTGAGGCGCTGGCGCTCCACGTAGAAGGTGATGCGCGGCGGAATCTGCTCACGCAGGTGGAGGCTGAGCGGGGTGACGTCGCTCGGCAGCTCCTCGAGCTGCACGGTGGCGAGGGGGTTGAGCGGCGGGGCGGCGAGGGGGCCACCGGCGCCCCCCGCCCCGCTCCCCGGCGCGCTCCCCGGCCCGCCCTGCGCCGCGCTCCCCGGCGCGCTCCCCGTCACGCCCCCCGTCACGCCCCCCGGCGCGCTCCCCGGCGCGCTCCCCGTCACGCTCCCGGGCGCGCTCCCCGTCACGCTCTCGGGCGCGCTCCCCGTCACGCTCTCGGGCGCGCTCCCCGGCGCCCGCCCTGCGGCGCCGGGGTCCGCCAGCGCCCCCGCCGCCCCGGCGGGCGTCCCGAGCTCCCCAGCGCCGAGCGGGGCGCCGAGCGGGGCGCTGAGCGGAGCGCCGAGCGGGGCGCCGAGCGGGGCGCCGAGCGGGGCGCCGCCCACCAGCGCCGCCGCGCCGCCCGCCCCGCCCGCCCCCAGCGCCGCCCCCAGCGCCGACCCCAGCGCCGCCCCCTCCGGCGCGCCCCTCCGCTCCCCGCCCGCCTCGCGCGACAGCGCCCGCGCCCGCTCCGCGAGCGGCGCCGCCCACGCCTCAAAGGCGCCCGCCGCGGGGGGGTGCTGGCGGAGGAGGGGGTCGCTGAGGCGCTCGCGCTGCTCGGCGAGGGCCGTGAGCTGGGCGCTCTGGCGCTCCACGTCGGCGCGGAGGGCGCGGATGGCCTCCTCCTGCGCGCTAAAGGCCTCTAGGTCCTGGGCGTGCGCCGCGAGGAGGCGCGGCGTGTCGTAGGACTCGATCTCCTTGAGGAAGGACAGCCACACGCCCTCCTGCGCGAGGCGCGCGCGCAGCCCCGCCTCGCCGTCGAGGTCGCTGAGCAGCCGGCGCGCCGCCGCCTGGTCCTCGGCGAGGGTGGCGCGCCAGCGGGTCGCCTCGGAGGAGAGCTGCTCGCGCTGCGCGCCCCACTCCGCCTTGAGCGCGGCGAGCCGCCGGAGCCACGCGGCGCCCTCGCGCTCGCGCGCCCGCCCCGCTAGGTCGTCCGCCGACAAGAAGATGGGCTGCGCGCGGGTCGCGATGAGCTCCTCCATGACGTCGAGGGTGAGGCTGATGCCCTGCGACACGCTGAGCTGCGCGAGGAGCTGCTCTAGCTGCGCCGCCAGCGCCTCGTTGGCGCTCAGCGCCTCGGCGGTGGCGGCGGCGCGCGCGTTGTGGAAGGTGAGGAAGCCCTCCGCCACGCTCACCGCGTGCTGCAGCTGCGCGGCGGTCTGCGACCCGTCGTCGTCGCCCTCGCCGGGGGTGTTGGGCGAGGCGGTGGCGGCGGGCACGGCGGGGGGCGCGAGGCGCTGCAGCGCCTGGCGGTGGGCGCCATCGTAGCTCGCGCGCGCCCGGTCGAGGCTGGCCGCGCGCTCCTCCACCACCACGCGCGCCTGCCGCTCCTCCTCGGCGCGGCTCGCGCGCAGGCCGCTGAGCGTCTCAAGGGAGAGGTCCCGCAGCTCGCGCTCCACCTCGGCGCGCGCGAGGAGGGCGGCGAGGGCGCCCGCCGCGCTCGCCTTGAGCGCGGCGATCGCGGCGAGGCGCTCGAGGCGCTCGGCGGTGTCGGCGCGCAGCTCCTGAGCGGCGCGGGCGAGCTGCGCGCGCAGCGCCTCCACCGCGTCGCAGCGCGCCCGCGCCAGGTCCCGCGCCGCGTCGATGAGCGCCACGCGCCGCGCCGCTGCGCCCTGCGCGCTCCCCTCCTCCTCAAGCGCCTCCTCGTCCTCGAGCGGCGTCTCCGCCCCCCCCGCGCCGCCCTCCGCCCCCCCAGCGGCGTCGGGCGGGGGCGCCGGCGGCCCCTCCGCGGGCGCGGGGAGATCCGACGCCGCCTCGTCGAGCAGCGCCAGCGCGGCGCGCTCGCGCCCTAGGAGCTCCGCGGCGTAGAGGTCGAGGGCGCCGAGGTCCTTGAGGCCCGCCTGCTCCTCGCGCAGCTCCACGCTGCGCCGCGCGACCTCGAGGGCGTCGAGGTGCGCGCGGAGCAGCTCCACGGTGGGCGCCGCCGGGGCGGCGGGGAGCGCCACGCGCAGCTGCGCGCGCGCCGCGAGCGCCTGCTCGAGCGCCGCCGCCCGCGCCTCGTAGGAGGGCGGCGCCACCCGCGCCCGCACCGCCTCCCGCGCCGCCGCGCGCAGCGCCCGCCAGCGGTCGGCGGGCAGCCAGAGTCGCAGCGCCTCCACCGCCTCCACGAGCGCGTCGCGCGCCTCCTCGCTCGCCGGCGCCCCCTCCGCGCCCTCCGCCTGCAGGCGCGGCGCGCCCCGCGCGGGCAGCGCGAGGAGGGCGGCAGCGCAGAGGAGGAGCGCGAGGGCGGGCGCGAGGGCGGGCGCGAGGGCGGGCGCGAGGGCGGGCGCGGCGGGCGGCGAGGGGGAGGGCGGGCGAACGGGGCGCATGGGCAGCTCCGAGGGGCGGGGGAGGGGGGCGCCACAGTATATAGAGGGCTCGCCGCGGGCGGCGCCAATCGAACGCGTGATCGCGCGGCTTGAAGGGCGCGCGCCGCGCGTGAATACTGCGGCGCGGGCGCGCGGCGGGCGCGCGCCCAGAGCGGCCCAGAGCGGCCCTGCGTGAGCGAGGAGACCATGACGGCAGCCTTGAGCGGCGACGAGCGCGCTGAGATCGAAGAGGCGCTGCGGCGCTACGGCCTTGAGGGGGGGCGCGCGCGGCGCCTCACGGAGGGGCTCATCCACAGGACCTACCTCCTAGAGACACCTGCGGGGGCGCCGGCGGGGGCGACCGGCGAGGGCGAGGGCGCGCGCCGCCTGATTCTCCAGGGGCTCCACCCGCAGCTCAGCGCCCCCGAGACGCTCGAGGACTACGCCGCCGTCACGCGCCACCTCGCGGCGCGGGGCTACGGCGGACCCCGGCTGCTCCCCACGCTCGACGGCGCGCTGTCGGCCCTCACCGCCACGCGCCGCTGGCGCCTGAGCACCTTCGTGGAGGGGTGCACGCTGCCGCACATCGAGGACGAGGCGCAGGCGCGGCTCGGCGGGCGCGCCCTCGCCGAGTTCCATGAGGTGATGAGCGACCTCGCGCACGAGTTCCGCTCCCCCCACCCCGGGCACGACACGCGCGGCCACGCTCGCCGCCTGCGCGAGGCGCTCGACGCCCCCGCCCCCGACCCCGCGCGCGCCGCCGCCGTGGCCCGCGTCGCCCCCCGCGCCCGCCAGCTGCTCGCCGCTCTCGACGGCGCCTTCCTGCCCGACGACCTGCCGCGGACGGTGGTGCACGGCGACCCCAAGGTGACCAACCTGCGCTTCTCGGAGGGCCGCGCGACGCTGATCGACCTCGACACCTGCGGCCGCCACTCGCGCCTCGTGGACATCGGCGACGCGATTCGCTCGTGGTGCGACCTTGGGCGCGAGGGGGCGCGCGGCGTGGAGGAGGGGGAGCCGGTGTTCTCGCTCTCGCGCTGCGCGGCGCTGCTAGAGGGCTACCTCAGCGCCTCGGGGCCCCTCGCGCCCCTCGAGCGCGCGTGGCTGCCCCGCTGCGGTCGCGCCATCACCCTCGAGCTCGCGGCGCGGTTCGCGCGAGACTACATCGAGGACTGCTATTTCGCCTTTGACGCCGCGCGCTTCGAGAATCGCCGCGCCCACAACCTCCACCGCGTGGAGGCGATGTGGCGCCTCGCCGAGGAGATGGCGGCGGCGGAGGGCGCGCTGGGGCGGCTGGCGGGGGGCGGGAGCGCGGCGGCGCGCTAGCGGGCTCAAAGAATCGCGCCGCGCGAAAATCCCTTGACGCGCTGCGCGCGCTCTGGTATAGCATCGCACACAAGGCGCTCAGGTAGCTCAGTCGGTAGAGCAAGGGACTGAAAATCCCTGGGTCGGCGGTTCAAGTCCGTCTCTGAGCACTTTAGGAGAGACCCTCGGCGAGGCGATGCCCCGTCGAGGGTCTCGCCGTTTGGAGGCCACCGCGCCGCGCCGCGCCCCCGCCGAGGGCCGCCCCGCTCAGTACTCGAGCTCGATCTTGTCGTTCACGTCCTCCTCGCGGGTGAGCTTGGGGCGCGGGGCGAGGTCGAGGAGGTCCTTGAGGGCGAGGAACGAGGGGGCGGCGTAGGGGGCGACCTCGTCGCCGAGGCGGCGGGCGTAGTCCTCGCGGAGCGTCACGAGCACCTCGTCGGCGCTCTCGGAGGCGTGGTCCACGTCGGCGGCCCACACCAGCTCGTCGCCGCCGCCCGCCGCCCAGCGGGGCGCGGCGCCGTCGGCGGGGAGGCAGCGGCTCAGGCGCGCCCAGAGGCGCACGCGCGCCGCGCCGCCCTCGCGCGACACCTCGCCGTCGATGTGGAGGACGCCGTGCGCGCCCTCCCCGCAGGCGGGGGCGCGGGCGGCGGCGGCGGGGGTGAGGGGGGCGGGGAGGGCGGCGCGGCGCAGGGCGAGGAAGTCGCGGTGGTCGTTGAGGTAGCGCTGCGCCATCAGCGCCCACATCTCCACCACCGCCGCCGGGACGGGGGCGGCGCGCTCGGGGCCGAGGGCGCCGTCCGCGAGGACCTCGGCGGTGAGGCGCGGCGAGGCGCGCACCTCCACGCGCACGAGCGCGGTGCGCTCGCGCTGCTCGTAGGAGTCGGCGAGGAGTCGCTCGCGCGCGCCGCCGCAGCCGCTGAGGGCGAGGGCGAGGAGCGCCACGAGGAGCGCGGCGAGCAGCGCGGGGAGGGGCGCGGCGGCGCGGCGGAGCGCCCGCCGGCGGGCGAGCTCGAGCAGCGCGGGCATGAGGGTGAAGGAGACGAGCAGGGAGGCGAGCATCCCGACGCAGGCGAGCGTGCCCATAGACTGAAGCCCCTTGTGCGGCGCGGCGAGCAGCGCGGCCCAGCCGGCGAGGGTGGTGAGGGTGGAGCAGGCGACGGCGCTCCCCACGGAGCTGAGCGCGTCGCGGGGGGTGGCGCCCTCGCGGACGCGGTGCAGCAGGTACACGCCGTGAGAGACGCCATAGCCGATGATGATGGGGAAGACCACGATGTTCATGAGGTTGAGGTGAGCGCCGATGAGGCTCATAACGCCCAGCATGGAGCCCACGCCGAGGAGGAGGGGCGCGAGGGCGGCGAGCACGTCGCGCGGGCGGCGGAGGTCGATGGCGAGGATGAGCACGAGCAGCAGCGTGGTCCACAGCGCCGTGAGCTGACCGTCGCGCAGGATCATCTGCGTGAGCTGCGAGAACAAGATAGGCATGCCCGCCGCGTGATACACGCCGCTGGCCACGCGCACCTCCTCCACCTGCGCCGCGAAGCGGAGCATGCTCAGCCCGTCCCACAGGTCCACCCCCGCGTACACGAACGTGAGGAAGCCGGCGTTCTCTGGGCGCGCCGTGGGCAGGCTCTCGAAGGGCTCGCGGTAGACGGCGGGGAGGTCGGCGAGGGTGAAGGGGGTGGCGTTGAGGGCGCGCTGGACCTCCGCCCAGCGCGCGCGCACCTCCTCGGGGAGCCGCGCGGGGTCCACCGCGGCGAGCTCGGCGCGCCAGGCGGCGAGCACGGCGGCGTTGCGCGCCTGCTGCGCGGCGGGGGGCAGGAAGGAGTCGAGTCCCACCACCTGGTCGAGGGTGTCGAGGGGCGCCACGCCCTCGGCGGGCGCGGCGGAGGGGAGGCGCGCGCGCAGGTGCTCAAAGACCTCGCGCGCCGCCTCGCGGGTGGGGGTGTAGATGGCCACGGGGTCGGCGCCGAGCGCGAAGCGCGCCGCCACCTCGTCCTGCAGGCGCACGGAGGCGACACCCTCCACCATGAGCGCGCGCGTGTTGTACTCAAAGGGGGCGCGGGGGGCGAGGGCGGAGAGGGCGAGGGCGAGGCCGCCGCTGAGGGCGGCGATGAGGCCGGCGCGGGGCAGGGCGCGCGCGGGCGGCGGCGCGCCCCCCGCCGCGCCCGCCGCCGCCGCGCCCAGCCAGCGGCGCGCGCGCCCCGGCGCCCCGCGCTCCACCCACATCACCACCGCCGGCACCCACACGTACATCACCGCCCCGATCAGGAACACACCGGAGCCGGCGAGGAAGCCGAACTGCGAGAAGCCCTTGAACTCCGAGAGCATGAGCGAGGCGAACGCGGCGGCGGTCCCGAGGCCCGAGACGAGGGAGGCGACGCCGGCGCCGCGGAGGGTGACGGCGAGGGCGTCCTCGAGGCGCGCGTGGCGGGCGAGCTCCTCGCGGAGGCGGTAGAGCAGGTGGATGCCGAAATCGATCCCGAGCCCCATCAGGATGCCGCCGAGGATGCTGGTGATCATGTTGAGCTCGCCGATGGTGAGCGCCGCCCACCCAAAGGTGACGGCGAGCCCGAGGAGGAGGCCCGAGACCACGAGGGCGACGGCGAAGAGGTGCCGCCCAAAGAAGAGCAGGAGCGTGAGCAGCACGCCCACGAAAGCCCACACGCTCACGGGGGCGAGGGAGTCCTTGATCTGAAAGGAGTCGTCGTAGTTGGTCTGGTAGGTGCCTGTGAAGCCGAACTCCACCACGAGGGGGTCGGAGGGGGGGGCGGGGGAGTAGTCCTCCACAAAGCGCAGCGCCTCGCCCGCCCCGCCCAGAGGCAGGGCGCGCGCCGCGAGCCAGGCGCGGAGGTCCGCCACCAGGGCGCCGGTGCGCTCGAGCTCGTTGGAGTCCCAGCGGGGCTTCACCTGCACGAGCACCATCGCCCCAGGGGTGGCGGAGGCGTCGTCGCCGACGCTGAGGTAGAAGTCATCGGAGACGCGCTTCTTGCCCACGCGCCCGTACTTGCTCAGGAGGTCGTCCACCTTGAGCGCCACGGGCGGCGTGGGCTCGAGCTCAAAGAAGAAGGGGTCAGCGCGGCGCTTGGCGTCGGCGAGCTTGGCGTTGACGCGGCGGCGCAGCTCCTCGAGGTCGGCGGTCTCCATAAAGAGGGCGGCGCGCTCGAGCAGGAAGGTGGTGGGGAGCTGGTAGGAGGCGTCGCGCACGCGCGCGCCCTCGTCCCGCGTGAGGTGCTCGGC
>VGTA01000151.1 GCA_016874875.1 Deltaproteobacteria bacterium
CGGGCGGGGGGGGGTAGGGGGGGGGGGGGCGCCTTAGAGGGCGGCGGGCGAGGCGCCCTCAGGGCGCGGGAAGAGGCTCGGGCGCGCGTGGATGGTGTTCATGGCGGCGCGGGGGCCCTCCATGATCACCTGCGTCACGTCGCGCGCCACCTGACGGCACACGTCATCGAGCCATGGCGCCTCCTCGGCGCTGAAGGGAGAGAGCACGTAGTCGCTCACGGAGCCCCGCGCCGGGCGGCCCACGCCCACGCGCAGGCGGACGAACCCCTGCGCCGCGGGGCCGCCGCCGAGCTGCTCGATGATGGAGCGCAGGCCGTTGTGGCCCGCGTGCCCGCCGCCCACCTTCACGCGCACGAGGCCGTAGGGGAACTCGAGCTCGTCGTGCAGGACGATGACGCGCTCAAGCGGCACCTGAAAGAAGTGCGCGCAGGGCGCCACGCTCTTGCCGCTGAGATTCATAAAGGTCTGCGGCTTGAGCAGGGTCACGGGGTGCCCCGAGGGCAGCGCGCCCTGCGCGAAATGCCCACTGAACTTCTCTTGCGTGAGGCTCACGCCGATGTCGGCGGCCAGACGCTCGAGCGCCAAGAAGCCCACGTTGTGGCGCGTCTGCGCGTACTTGGGGCCAGGATTCCCCAGACCAACGATCAGCGTGCGCTCCATCAGCGGGCTCCTCAGCGGTCAGGCGCGTGAGGGCGCTTAGGACTTGCGGCCGCGAGGGGCGACGACCTTGACGATGATGAAGTCGCGGTCAAAGAGCACCTTGGCGCCGTTGAGCGAGAGCTGGCTGGCGTACAGGGTGTCGCCCTGGTCCACGTTGGTCACGTCGATGACGATCTCGCCGGGGATGTGCTCGGGGAGGCCCTGCACGCGCACCTCACGGAAGGGCTTGCGCATGCGGCCGCCGGTGCTCACGCCGATGGAGCGCCCCTCGAACTTGAGGGGCACCACCGCCACGATCTCCTTGGTGGGGTTGGGGGCCACGAGGTCGAGGTGCAGCACCGCGCGGCTCACGGCGTCGCGCTGCAGCTCGCGGATCAGCACGCGCTGCGACGCCTGCACGCCGTCCACGGTGAGCTCAAAGTAGCCGTTGAGGCCCTTGGGGTTGGCGAGGGCCTTCTCGAGGCTCTTGGGCTCCACGGAGAGGCTGCGGGCGGACACGCCGAAGCCGTAGAAGATCGCGGGGACCTTGCCGGCGTCGCGGACACGCTTGATGGCCTCTTTGCCCTGCTCGGTGCGGGACTCGGTGTGGATGACAAAACTCATGGGGTGCTCCTTCTTAGGCGCGGTCGCCTCGCGTCGCTCAGGCCGCGTGGCCTAGTCAAAGAGCGAAGACAGCGAGGACAGGTCGTGGATACGCTTGATCGCCTCCCCAAAGAGCGTCGCCGTGGACAAGACCTTGAGCTTGTCGCACCGCTTGGCGTCCTCAGAGAGGGGGATCGTGTTGGTGACGATGACCTGGTCGATGGCGCTCTCCGCGAGGCGCTCGATCGCCGGGCCCGACAAGACGGCGTGCGTGGCGACGGCGTACACCTGCAGGGCGCCGCGCTGCTTGAGCGCGCGCGCCGCCTGGCAGATGGTGCCGGCGGTGTCGATCATGTCATCGATCAACACCACATCGCAGCCGTCCACATCGCCGATCACGTTCATCACCTCCGCCACGTTGGGCGCCGCGCGGCGCTTGTCGACGATGGCGAGGGAGGCGTGGAGGTGCTTGGCGTACGCCCGCGCGCGCTCCACGCCGCCGGCGTCGGGGCTCACGACGACGGGGCTGTGGAGGCGCAGGGTCTGAAGGTAGGGGACGACGTTGGGGCTCGCGTAGAGGTGATCCACGGGCCCGTTAAAGAAGCCCTGGATCTGCCCCGCGTGGAGCTCCATGGCGATAATGCGGCCCACGCCCGCGGCGCTCAGCAGGTCGGTGACGAGGCGCGCGGAGATGGGCGCGCGCGGCGCCGCCTTGCGGTCCTGCCGCGCGTAGCCAAAGTACGGAATCACCGCCGAGATGGAGCCCGCCGAGGCGCGCTTGAGCGCGTCGCACATGATGAGCAGCTCCATGAGGCTGTCGTTGACGGGCGAGCAGGTGGGCTGCACCACGTAGACGTCCGCCCCGCGCACCGACTCGTCGATCTCGACGCGCACCTCGCCGTCGCTGAAGCGACTCACGCGCGCCTTGCCGAGCTCGAGGCCGATGTAGGCGCAGATCTCCGCCGCGAGGAGCGGGTGAGAGCTCCCCGAGAAGATCTTGATCGGGCTGTGGAGCGCGCGCGAGAGCGCGGCGGCGTTGGGGGCGGGCATGCGGGGTGTACCTGCGCGGGGCGGGCGAGGGGCGGGGGCGCCTCGTGAGGAGGGGCGGCGGGCTGGACGTCGGCGCTCTAGGCGGCGCGTTAAGTAGCATGAGGGCGGGGGCTTGTCAACGACCTGTCCGCGACCCGCGGCCCGCTCAGGCGCCTAGCGCCCCACCAGCCCGAGCGACTTGAGGATGTGGAGCGCGAGGAAGGCGAACGTCAGGTGACCGATGCTCACGTGGAACACCTTATAGGACTTGAGGGCGCGAGAGAGCCACTTGGCGCGCGAGGCGCCGCGCGCGAGGCGCGCCTTCTCCTTCATGAGTCGCAGCACCTCGTCCGCCTGCCCCTCGCGCACGCGCTCCCCGAGCTCGGCGCGGAGGGCGTCGATGGCCTCCTCGTGGGCCTTGTCGCCCTGCACCAGGCGGCGCAGGCGGGCGAGGGTGGCCTTGAGGCCCCGCGGCGCCGCGCCCTCCTCGCCCTCTCCGCCCTCCTCGCCCTCTCCGCCCTCCTCACCGAGTCCCTCCCCCCCCGCCCCCGCGCCCCCCGCCAGCGCCTGCTGCTCCTGCAGGGCGCGGAGGGCGTCCACGCGCACCATCATCGTGTAGCCGTCGCGGCGGTCCTTGAACTTTTGCTGAATCGACTCATTGAGCGCCTGCAGGCGCGCCTCCACGTCGGCGAGGGCGAGGTCCTCGCCGGCCTGGCTGCGGGGCACGTGGAACACCAGGTAGCGCCCCACCACGCCGGTGAGAATCGTGACGGTGAAGAGCGCGAAGGTGGCCACCGCCACGGGCTCACGCCAGCTGAAGGCGGTGTGGTAGAAGCCGTAGGTAAAGCCGAGGAAGCCGAACCAGATGTGCACCTCCATCCACGCCTGCACGCTGCCAAAGCGCGGGGCGAACCGCTTGCCCACGGTGTAGAGCTGCGTCACGAGCATGCAGGCGGTGCCGATGTAGCCGATGGTGTGCCCAAAGGTCTTGCCGGCGTTGAGCGCCTTGCTCTCGTCAAAGGGCTCGCTGAAGAGCCCCCACTCGTGCAGCAGGAAGCCAAAGCACAGCTGTGGCGCGAACACGCGCGTCAGGCTCTCGTAGCTGAGCAAGATGAAGTTGAGCAGCGTAAACGCCGCCCACCACGGGCGCGCGCGGTTGGCGCCGTCCTCGGGCGACACCACGGCGTCAAAGCCGGGATTCTTGTGGACGTTGAACTGCTCCCAGTAGTCAAAGATGTCGGGGCCGTCCACTTGAAACATGGCGCCCGTGGGGCAGGCGGTGATGCAGGCCTGGTCCTCGTAGCCCGAGCAGTTGTCGCACTTCTGCGCGATCTTCTTGCCCTTGTGCTCTGGGTCGCGCTCCGGGAAGTAGCGCTCGAGGTCGAGCGCCTCCACGGGGTGCATCTGGATCGCGTTGAAGCTGCAGCCCTTGCTGCACGCCTGGCAGCCCACGCAGTTGTCGGAGATGACGATCTCGCCGGTCTGGTCGTGGCGGGTGATGTGGCCGAACTTGCACTTGTCGATGCACTCGGGCACCACGCAGTTGTGGCAGTTGCTCGGGATCTCCGTGATGCCGTACTTGACCTCGCTGGCGCCGAGGCGGTCGGTGCCGTGGCGCGTGCGGCAGGCGTCGTAGCAGCCGTCGCACTCGATGCAGATGTCCATGCGCTTGATCTTGACGCGGCGGGCGAAGGTGAGGCGCTCGCGCACAAAAAAAGCGGCGATGTCGCGCTGCAGCTCGTCATCAAAGCGCTTGGCCTGGCGGCGGGTGACGGCGCGCAGCGCCTCGCTCACGGCGTCGCGGAAGGGCTGCGATTTGCTCAGGAGGTAGTTGAGCTCCTGGTAGGTGAAGCTGAGCAGGCGCGCGGGGCAGAGGGCGCGCACCTGCAGGCGCCGGGTCTGCTCGCCGCTGTGGAGCTTTTGGATGTAGAGCTCGCCCACCGAGATGTAGTTGCTCACCTCCTCGCGCAGCGTGTCGGTGGTGAGGTCGCGGGTGGTCCTGTAGACGGCGAGGTCGCCATAGAGCACGAGGTAGACGGGGGAGAACTCCTCGTCGAGGGGGGGGCCCTCGTAGATCACCTCGTCGCGCGCGAGCGTGTGATGCTGCATGCGCGCGCAGATTTTGGCGCGCACGTCCTCGCTGAGCAGGCTTAGCAGCGGCTGCGCGGCGAGGAAGGGCGCGTCGACCACCACCTCCTCTTGGCCCCTCTTCTTCTTCTTGGGGGCCGCCTTCTTGACCTTGAGGTCGTCGGGGGGCGCTGAAGCGGGGTGCTCGAGCATGGCGGCTAGAACGCCCCACAGCTCGCCGCGAGGCCTGGCACGAAGGCGCTCAGGTCAACGCAGGTGGTGCCGGGCTGGCAGGGGACGCGGTCGGGCTGGCCGGGCTGCACGGGGCCTTGGCAGCCGCAGCTGCCGGGCAGGGAGGGGTCGATGGCGGCGAGGGGGTTGGGGTTGCACTGCCCGCCGGGCGCGCACACGCCGTCGCCGCCAAAGTCGCAGGTGCCGTCCTTAAAGAAGCACTGCCCGGTCTCGCCGTTGCAGTCCATGCGGTCGGGGTCAGCGCAGTCCATGCTCGAGGCGCAGCCGGGGGTGCAGCGCCCCGTGGCGGGGGCGCACGAGGAGCCGCGCTGGCACTCCACGCCGCCGCAGGGGTCGCTCTCGCACAGGAAGGTGCGGGTGTTGCAGGTGTTGCGCGGGGGGCAGTCGGAGCTCTGGAGGCACTCCTTGCACTGCCCGCCCACGCACACGCCGCCGTCGCAGTCGGCGTCGCTGAGGCAGGAGCCCACCTGCGCCGCCACGCAGGTGTAGGTGTTGAGGTCGCAGTTGGCGCCCGCGGCGCAGGGGACGCCCGGGCCGCACTCGGCGCAGCGCGCCTCGGCCGTCACGCAGAAGGGGGTGGCGCCGCCGCAGGCGCCGCCGCAGGGGTCGCACTGCGCGCCGCTGGGCACGCAGGCGCCCGCGTCGCAGACGGCGCCGCTCGGGCAGCCGCCCTCGCAGGTGTCGAGGCAGAGCGAGACGGCGCCCACGGGGCGGCAGAGGCGCCCGTCGGCGCAAGCGGCGTCCTCGGTGCAGGCGCCGCAGAGGCCCCGCGGCGCCAGGCAGCCGCCGGAGGAGATGTCGCAGAAGGTGCCGCCCTCGCAGGGCTCCTGTAGGCAGTCCACGCAGCGGAAGCCGGCGGGGATGCACTGCCCCAGGCTCGGCGTGCAGGTGTAGCCGCCGGGGCAGGGGCTCGAGGCGTCGCAGGAGCGTGTGCAGAAGCTGCCGTCGCCGATGGGGGTGCAGGCGGCGCCGGCGCCCACGCCGACGCAGCCTGCGGCGGTGCGGCAGGGGCTGCACAGGTGGGCGGGCTCGCCGGGCTGCGCGCCCGCCGCGCTGCCCGCCGCGCTGCCCGCCGCGCTGCCCGCCGCGCTGCCCGCCGCGCTGCCCGCCGCGCTGCCCCCCTGCCCCATGTCGGGGGGCGTGACGCCGCACGAGCTCGCGCACACGCCCTCGCAGCACAGGGGGCCCGCCGGGTCGCCCGCGCAGTCGTTTTGGCTGACGCAGCCCTCGTCGGGGAAGGAGCAGGTGAACTTGTAGGGGCCGTCCGTCAGGCAGATCGCGCCCCCCGCGCAGGCGAGGTCCACGCCGTTGACGATGTCGCCGCACTCCTTGGCGCCGCAGGTGCCAAAGGCGGGGAGGCAGGTGCGCCCGGTGCCCGGGCAGTCGCTGAGGGCGGCGCAGGGGAGCGCCACGCAGGCGCCGTCCTCGCAGACGAGTCCTCGGTCGCAGGCGCCGTCGTTGGCGCAGCCGGCGGGCGTCTCGCTCGTGCAGCTGAGCGAGAGGAGGCTGAGCGAGAGGAGGCTGAGCGAGGGGAGGGCGAGCAGGAGCAGGGCGCCTCTCGCGACGCGAGCGACGCGGGCGCGCTCCGAGCGCGCGGGGGCAGAGGGGCGGGGAGTCTTCATGGTGCTCTTGAGGGGCTAGGGGGCGGGGGGGGCTCGCGACGCGCGGCGGCGCCTGCGCGTTGAGAGTAAGGGGCGCGTGGGCTCGTGTCTAGGGCGAGCGCGCGCTTTTGAGCTGCATTTCGCTTGATGTTTCGCGCTTTGGGCTTTGCGCTTTGCGCGAGCCGCCGATACTCTTGTTGATCTTGAGCGCACATCACGACAGGCTTAAGGCTCATGCAAGAACTCTTTGGACCCTATCAGCTCATCGAGCGCATCGCCGCGGGCGGCATGGCGGAGATCTTTAAGGCGCGGACGCTCGGGCAGTACGGATTTGAGAAGACGCTGGCCATCAAGCGCCTGCACCCGCGCTACACGCAGCACCCCGAGTTCGTGGAGATGCTCAAGCAGGAGGCTAAGATCGCCGTTGGGCTCTCGCACCCCAACATCGTGCAGATCTTTGACCTCGGGCGCGTCCAAGAGCACTTCTTTATCGCCATGGAGTACATCCACGGCCGCGACCTCAACCAGACCTTCAACCGGCTCAACACCCGCCGAGAGCGCTGGCCGCTCGAGGCGGCGCTGTATGTGCTCTCGCAGGTGTGCGCCGGGCTCGACCACGCGCACCGCCAGCGCGGCCCCGACGGGCAGCTCTTGCGCCTCATCCACCGCGACGTGACGCCGCAGAACGTGATGGTCTCCACGGAGGGCGACGTGAAGCTGGTGGACTTTGGCATCGCCAAGGTCCTCAACAGCACCCACGAGACCGAGGCGGGCATTATCAAGGGCAAGTTCTGCTTTATGTCGCCCGAGCAGGCGCACGGCGCGCGCCTCGATCACCGCACCGACATCTTTAGCGCGGGCATCGTCCTCTACGAGCTGCTCGCCGGGCGCCCCCTGTACGACGACAGCGACGACCAGCGCCTCCTCACGCGCGTCCGCAGCGCCCGCTTTCAGCCCCTCAGCGAGCTGCGCCCCGACCTGCCCGGCGCCCTCTTCCG
>VGTA01000152.1 GCA_016874875.1 Deltaproteobacteria bacterium
GGCCCTCCGCAAGCGCAGCACAAACGACAGCGGGATCAGCGGGGGGCGGGGAGGCCGCATCCTCCTCGTCGTGCGATCACGTCGCCAGCGCCGCGCGCTAGAAAAGAGCGGGGGCGGGGGCGGGGGCGGGGGGCTCTGGGGGGCTTAATATGACGTGACGAGCCGCAGGGGCGCCTTGGGGTCGCTCAGGGGCCGCGTGAGCCGGTGCACTGGCGAGGAGGGCGCGGGGCGGTACACGGGCGCCGCGGCGGCGGTCGGGGACGCTGGGGCGGCGTTGTCGCCTCGGTACCCCTCGTCTCCCGGTAGGCAGAGCGCGAACAGGTCGCGCGCCTCGTCCCGGAGCAGCGTGGGGCAGATGGGCGCCGCTCCCTCACTCCCCTCGCCCCCCTCGCCCCCCTCCCCCGGCGCCCACCCCGCTAGGGCGCGGGCGAGCGGGGCGGGGGCGCCGGTGAGGGCGGCGGCGTGGAGGGCGGGGAGGGCGGGGCGGGCGCAGAGGGCGGCGAGGTCGTGGAGCAGGCGAATCGTGGGCGGCGCGAGCTCCACGCGCCCCTCGCGGTAGGCGCTCAGCGCCTCGGCGGGGGACCACCAGCCCCCCTCCACCACCTCGGCGCCGTCTACGCGCGGCGCGGGGGCGCGGGGGAGGGCGAGGAGCCAGAAGCTCGTGTGGAAGCGCTTGGGGAGGCGCGCGGGGGTGAGCCACCGCCCCACGCAGCGCGCGGCGGACTCCTCCGCGGCGGTGAGCGTGAGCCCCGCCTCCTCCTCGGTCTCGCGCGCGGCGCACCGGCGCTCGGCGCGGGCGGCGGCGGGGGAGTCAAAGCCCCACGCGGCCCACCCGCGCCCCTCTCCCGCCTCGCCCGCCTCGTCGGCCGCCGCGCCGCGGGCGTCCTCGGGCTCGAGCCGCCCCCCAGGGAACACGAGCGCGCTGGGCATGAAGCTCGCGGTCGGTGAGCGCTTGAGGAGCAGCACGCGCCCGCACGCCTCGCCCGCCTCGCCCGCCGTGAGGGCGAGCAGGATCAGGGAGGCGGAGCGGGCGGGGGGCGCGGGGGGCGCGGGGGGCGGGGGGGGGGTCACAGGAGCGCCCCCGCCACCGCCCCCGTCATCAGCGCCGCGAGCGTGCCGCCCGCCATCGCGCGCAGCCCGAGGCGCGCGAGGTCGGCGCGGCGCCCAGGGGCGAGGCCGCCGATGCCGCCGATCTGGATGGCGATGGAGCCGAAATTGGCGAACCCGCACAGCGCGTAGCTCGCGATCACCAGCGCGCGCGGCGAGATCGACCCCTGCGCGGCGAGCTGCTGGAGCTGCTGGTAGGCGACGAACTCGTTGAGCACCGTCTTGACCCCCAAGAGCCGCCCCACCGCCACCGCCTCGTCCAGCGGCACGCCGATCACCGCCGCGAGCGGCGCGAACAGGTACCCGAAGAGACTCTCAAAGGTGAGCGCCCCCCACAGCGCCGGCGGCGCGAGGGGGGCGGGGAGGGCGCCGCCGAGGGGCGCGAGCGCCTCCACGCAGCCCCGCGCCGCCTCCCAGCGCGCCGAATCGGGCGCGCACGCCCCCTGCGCGCTCAGGTCGACGCCGGCGGCGGCCAGCGCCGCCCAGTAGTCGGCGAGGGCGCCGTGGTGCTGCAGGAGACTCGGCAGCGAGAGGGCGTAGTTGAGCATCGCCACGAGCGCCACGAACGCGAGCAGCATCGCCCCCACGTTCATCATCAGCGCCAGCCCCTCCCCCGCCCCGCGCGCGGCGGCGTCGATCACGTTGGCGTCGAGGCGCTCCACCTTGAGCGCGGCGCCCGCCCGCGTCTCCGACTCCTCCGTCTCGGGCAGCATCACCTTGGCCACCACCAGCGCCGCCGGCGCCGACATCACCGACGCCGCCATCAGGTGCCCGGCGATCCCGGGGAAGTGCGGCTCCAAGAACGCCACGTACACCGCCATCACCCCCCCCGCCACCGTGGCGAACCCGCCCACCATCACCACCATCAGCTCCGAGCGCGTCATGCCGTTCACGTAGGGGCGAATCATCAGCGGCGCCTCGGTCTGCCCCACAAAGATGTTGGCGGCGGCGCTCAGCGTCTCGCTCCCCGACGTCCGCATCGTGCGCTGCATCAGCCACGCGATCCCGCTCACCACCCGCTGCATCACCCCGAGGTGATACAGCACCGCCATCAGCGACGAGAAGAAGATGATGCTCGGCAGCACCCCAAAGGCGAGCGTCTTGAGCAGCGAGTCTTGGAGCTGGTCGTAGGCGCCAAAGATCAGGCGCGTGCCCGCCTCGGTGAAGCCCATCACCTTGGTGAAGGCCGCGCTCACCACGTCAAACAGCGGGCGCCCCACGGGCGTCCGCAGAATCAGCCCCGCGAACGCGAACTGCAGCCCCACCCCGATCCCCACCAGCCGCCAGTCCACGCGCCGGCGGTCGCTCGAGAGCAGATACGCGAGTCCCACGAGCGCGCACACCCCCCCCACCGACGTGAGGCGCTCGGTGAGCGTGGTGGCCAGCGCCGCGCCGCCCAGCGGGCCGCTCATCGCGCGCCCGCCGTGAGGTAGGCGAAGGAGCGCTGCTGGTGCGCCTTGAGCGTGGGCACGATCCCCCCCTCCTCGTTGAGTCGCACCACCATCGGGCTCGGCGCGCGCGCCTCAAAGCGCTGCTCGCCCACAAAGAGCTCCCCCGTGGCGAGGTGGGCGCGCACCCGCGCCTCCCCCCCCGCCGCCGCCGCCGCGCGCACCGCCTCGTAGAACGCCTCGTCCGTCACCTGCAGGTAGGGGAGCGCCTCGTTGACGAGGTTGCGCTTGTGGATAAAGGCGTAGCTCTTGGCGATCACCAGGCGCACCCCCGCGCCCTTGAGCGCCCACACCGCGTGCTCGCGGCTCGAGCCGCTGCCCCAGCCCTCCCCCGCCACGATGACGTGAGCGCCCGCGCGCGCCCGCGCCGCGAACCCCGGCGCCACGTAGTGGAAGCAGCGCTCGCCGAGCTCGGCGAGGTCGGTGAGGTGGCAGAAGTCGCCCGGGATGATCGCGTCGGTGTCCACGTGGTCCCCAAACACCTGCGCCGCCCCCTCCACCACCCCGGCGGCGCCCCCGCCCGCCGCGCGCTCCCCGCTCAGGTCGAGGGGCGCCTCCTCGATGGGCGCCGGCGCGCTCAGGCGCACCTCCGCCGCGGGGAGGTCGTGGCGCCCGAGCAGGCGCGCGAGGCGGTCGCGGTCCACCCCGTCGAGCCACGGGCGCGGGTCCTCCACCGTGAGCGACAGCGCCGAGGCGGCCACCGTGGCGGCGGAGGCGAGCCAGGCGAGCGAGCCGGCGCCCATGCGGTTCTGGTAGTTGCGATTCTGGCTGGTGATCCACACCTCGCCCTGCCCCGCGCGCTCGCTGGCGATCCCGAGGCACATGCTGCACCCGGGGACCCCCACCTTAAAGCCCGCGCGCTCGTACACCTCGGCGAGCCCCGTCTCGCGGAGGTGCTGGGCGATGCTCAGGTCCCCGGGAATCACCAGGCGCTTGCCCTCCGCCGCCGCCGCGGGCGCCGCCCCCCCCTTGAGCGCCTGCTCGAGCACCAGCCCCGCGAGCACCAGCTCCTCCTCCGTGGTGGTGCACGCGCCGATGAACGCGCCGTCGAGCGCCATGCCGCGCACCTCCGAGAGGTTGCGCACGTTGTCGGGCGAGAACGGCTTGGCCACCTGCGGCTCCATGCGGCTGAGGTCGAGCTCGTAGCGCCCCACGTACTCGGCGCCCTCGTCGGCGCGGAAGTAGCGCGCCTCGGCGCGCTGCGCCTCGGGGCGGCGCGCCAGCCACGCCGCCACCTGCTCGTCGGCCTCAAACACCCCGTTCAGCCCGCCGAACTCGGCGGTCATGTTGGCGATGGTGAAGCGCATGTCGGGGGTGAACTGCGCGAGGCTGCCCTTGTACTCCACCGACCGCTCCATCGCCACCGTGTTGCGCCCGAGGTCGCCGAGCGTGCGGAGGATCACGTCCTTGCCCGTGAAGCCAAAGGGGATCGCCCCCGAGTACACCACCTCGATCGCCTCCGGCACCTCGATCCACGACTCCCCGAGCACCATCGCCACCGTCACGTCCGCCCCGCCGAGCCCGATGGCGAACGCGCCCACGCCGCCGTGGCTGCTCGTGTGGCTGTCGGCGCCGAGGACGAGCTGACCGGGCTGCACGAGGTCGCGGTAGAACTTGGTGTGCAGGATCGTCTCGTTGGCGTCATAGAAGTGCGTGAGGTCGCGCTCCCGCGCGAAATCGCGCGACATCTGCGTGAGCTTCTTGGCCTTGGGGTCCTCGATCAGCGTCACGGGGTCCACGGTGTGGTCCACGGCGAGATAGAAGCGGTCCTTGTTGTAGAGGGCGGGGCGCCCGAGGGCGGCGTAGGTCTGCTCCATGCCGTTCCAGGCCAGCTCGCTGGCGATGGTCCAGTCCACGCGCACCCGCACGAGGTCGCCCGCGCGCAGCCCCTCGCGGAGCCCGCCGGGGCTCGTGATCGCGTGGGCGTAGAGGATCTTCTGCGTGAGGGTCATGGGGCGGCGCTGGGTCATAGAGGACTCGCGGGGGCGTGAGGGGAGGGGAGGGGGGGCGAGCCCCCATATTGACCCGCTCAGCGCCCGCCCGCAAGACCTCCCGTCGGCGCGCGCCGCGCCCGGGGGCGGGGCAGCTCGAGGCGCGCGGGGCCCGTCACCCGCGCCTGACAGCACAGGCGCTCCCCCGTGAGGTGAAAGATGTTGCCGAGGCGGTCGCGCTCGAGGGGCGTGGGAGGCGTGAGAGTCCCCTCGAGCACCACCAGCTTACAGCGCACGCAGGCGCCCATCCCGTGGCACAGCGTCTCCACCGGGGCGCCGCAGGCGCGCGCCACCGCAAAGAGCCCCTCCCCCGCCCGCGCATGCGCCCGCCACTCCTCGTCACCGCGCACAAAGACCACCTCGTGCTCATCGCGCCCGCCGCCAGACACGCCGCCAGACACGCCGCCAGACACGCCGCTCATAGCGCTCTCCGCTTCTGCCCCGCGCGGGGCCTTAACGCGGCGCGCGACGCGCCGCCCTCCACAGACTCTATACACAAATCCACTCGTCAAGTTGTGCGAGGCGCTTATAGGTGGTAAACATCGCACCTTGACACTCAGGGGCCCCCCTCACAAACAGCCCACATCACGAGATTTGCCAATGCGCTCACCCTTCAAGGTCAACTTCCTGTGGCTGCTCCTGCTCATAGGCTTCATCCTCACCTACCGCGTCCTCTCCGAGCAGCAGCGGGAGAGCCGGGAGCTGCAGTGGGGTGAGCTCGTGCAGCTCATCGGCGACACCCCGCAGACCAACCAGCTCAAGTCCCTCGCCGTGCAGGGCCAGCGCGTCGAGGCCACCTTCAAGGACAGCGCCCGCCACAACCGCAGCGAGGACGCCAAGGCCGCCCGCGAGCGGGGGGGCGAGCAGGCGCCCGCGCCGCGCAAGACCGTGGTGGTCGTGGGGCCCCACGAGGGCCTCGGCGAGCGCCTGCGCGAGCGCCTCGAGGCCCTCGACGCGCAGGACGAGGGCTTTGAGTTCTCCTACAAGCCCGAGGAGCAGGAGTCCTTCCTGCAGGCGCTCTTGCTCTCGTGGCTGCCGATGATCGTGCTGCTCTTTGTGTTCTTCTTTTTTATGCGTCAGCTCCAAGGCAACAGCGGGCGCGCGATGTCATTTGGCAAGAGCCGCGCCCGCCTGCTCAACGAAAACCAAAAGAAGGTCACCTTCGCCGACGTGGCGGGGGTAGAGGAGGCCAAGGAGGAGCTCAAGGAGGTGGTGGAGTTCCTCAAGAACCCCCAGAAGTTCACGCGCCTCGGCGGGCGAATCCCCAAGGGGGTGCTGCTGATGGGCCCCCCCGGCACCGGCAAGACGCTCCTCGCGCGCAGCGTGGCGGGGGAGGCGGAGGTGCCCTTCTACAGCATCTCGGGCTCCGATTTCGTGGAGATGTTCGTGGGCGTGGGCGCCAGCCGCGTGCGCGACCTCTTTGAGCAGGCCAAGAAGAGCGCGCCGTGCATCATCTTTATCGACGAGATCGACGCCGTGGGGCGCCAGCGCGGCGCGGGGCTCGGCGGGGGGCACGACGAGCGCGAGCAGACGCTCAACCAGCTCCTCGTGGAGATGGACGGCTTTGAGCACAACGAGGGCGTGATCCTGATCGCCGCCACCAACCGCCCCGACGTCCTCGACCCCGCCCTCCTCCGCCCCGGCCGCTTTGACCGCCGCGTGGTGGTGAGCCGCCCCGACGTGCGCGGGCGCGAGCAGATCCTCACCGTCCACACCGCCAAGGTCCCCCTCGCCGGCGACTTTGACCTCCTCACCCTCGCCAAGGGCACCCCCGGCTTCAGCGGCGCCGACCTCGAGAACCTCGTCAACGAGGCGGCGCTGCAGGCGGCGCGCAACAACCAAGAGCAGGTCACGCACCTCGACTTTGAGCAGGCCAAGGACAAGGTGCTCATGGGCGCCGAGCGCAAGTCGATGATCGTGTCGGAGCATGAGCGCCGCACCACCGCCTACCACGAGGCGGGGCACGCGCTCGTGGCGCTCCTGCTGCCCGGCACCGACCCCGTGCACAAGGTGACCATTATCCCCCGCGGGCGCGCCCTCGGCGTCACGCAGCAGCTGCCCTCCGAGGACCGCCTGTCCATGACCAAGGACTTCGCCGAGAAGCGCATCGCCATCCTCATGGGCGGGCGCATCGCCGAGGAGCTGATCTTTCACCAGGTCACCACCGGCGCCGGCCAGGACATCGAGATGGCCACGAGCACCGCGCGCAGCATGGTGTGCGAGTGGGGCATGAGCGAGAAGCTCGGCCCCCTCGCCTACGGCAGCAAGGACGAGGAGGTGTTCTTGGGGCGCGGCGGCCCGGGCGCCAAGAACTACTCCGAGGAGACGGCGCGCGAGATCGACGCCGAGATCCGCCGCATCGTGCGCGAGGGCTACGACCGCGCCCGCGCCCTCATCTCGGAGAACCTCGACAAGCTCGAGGCGCTCTCGCTGGCGCTCCTCGAGCGCGAGACGCTAGAGGCCGACGACGTGCGCCGCCTCGCCCGCGGCGAGTCGCTCGCGCCCCTCGCCGCGCGGGACGCCAAGGCGGCGCCGCCCAAGCCCCCCGCCGCCCCCGCCGCCCCCGCCGCCACCGCCGCCCCCGTGGACCAGCTCCTAGCGGGCGCGCTCCGCGACACGGTGAGCGCCCTGTTGAGGCC
>VGTA01000153.1 GCA_016874875.1 Deltaproteobacteria bacterium
GGCGCCCCCCCGCCGCCCAGCGCGCCAAAGCCCACTCCCCCAACCCCCGCTCCGGCCGCGGCCGCGCCCACTTCCCCCGCGAGGAGAAGACCCCCGCCGTGGGCGTCACCAGCGCCCCCTGCGCCGGGCTCGTGGTGGGGCGGCGCGGCCCCGTCTACGCCGTCCGCCAGCTCAAGGGCCCGCCGCCGCCCGACCCCGCCGAGCTGGCCGCCGCCGCCCTCGCCCGCCTGCGCGCCGAGGGGCGCGCGCCCACCGTCGACATCCCCACCCCCGAGCCCATCGACCCCGCCCGCGCCCCCTGCATCGCCCGCGGCGCCGGCAAGCGGGCGGTGGTGGGCGACGTGGTGGGCTTCCACTGGGACCTCAACGATCTCGCCTGCGGCCTCATCACCGAGGTCGCCGAGCGCCGCAACGCCCTCGTGCGCGCCGACGCCCTCAACCGCGGCCCGCAGACGCTCGCCGCCAACCTCGACCGCGTGTGGGTGGTGTGCGCCACCGAGCCGCCCCCCAAGCGCGGCCTCATCGACCGCTATCTGGTGGCGGCGCACGCGCGCGGCATCCAGGCGGGGGTGATCTTCAACAAGTGCGACCTCCTGCGAGACGACGAGGAGCGCGAGGACGCCGAGGACGTGCTCTTGCCCTATGAGATCCTCGAGCACCCCACCTTTATGGTGAGCGCCGAGCGCGGCGTGGGCCTCGAGGCGCTGCGCGAGGCCCTGCGCGGCGAGCGGAGCGTCTTTGTGGGGCACTCGGGGGTGGGCAAGACCAGCCTCCTCAACGCCCTGATTCCCACCCTCAACGAGGCCGTGGGCGCCGTGAGCGAGGCGACGGGCAAGGGGCAGCACACCACCACCACCACCACCCTCTATGAGCTCGAGGGCGGCGGCGAGATCATCGACAGCCCGGGCATCCGCGGCTTTGGGCTGTGGGGCATGGAGCCGCGCGAGCTCAAGGACCACTTCCCCGAGTTCAACGAGTTCTCCCCCCGCTGCCGCTTCTACAACTGCCTCCACGTGGACGAGCCGAGCTGCGCCGTGCGCGACGCGGTGGACGCCGATGAGCTCTCGTTTGACCGCTATGAGGCGTACCTGAAGATCTTTGAGGACCTCGAGGACCTCAAGGGCTGACTCCTCAAGGGCTGACTCCTCAAGGGCTGACTCCTCAAGGGCTGCTCCTCAAGGGCTGGGCGCGCGGGCCTTGAAGCGCCCCATCCCCCTGCAGGTAGCGCCCCACGCCGTAGCCGAGGGCGTCGAGGAGGGGCGCGCTCACGGAGTCGTACTCATACACGTCGTCGTTGAGCACCTCGTCGTCGTTCACGTAGAGCCCCACCGTCACGTAGAGCGCGCGCCGCAGCCCCGCCCCCGCCGGCAGGCTCGTGGCGCGGTCCACGCGCAGCGCGCCCTCCCCGCCCACGCCCACCAGGGCGTTGTCGAGGTGGAAGCCGAGCGCCTTGCCCGCCTTGTTGAGGTAGTAGAGGCGCTCGTCCGTCACCCCCGCCGCCCGCAGCCCTCGCATCAGCGGCTTAAAGCGCGTCTCCGACAGCCCCTCCCCTGAGTACTTGGGGTTTTTTGACTGGCGCGGGTAGAGCGTCATCGCCTTGCGCAGGGCGTCTAGCCACTCCTCGGGGATCGCGAGCGCGCGCAGCGACAGCTCGCGCCCAAAGGCGCGGTGGGTGGCGTGGGGGGCAAAAATGCCGGCGGTGAGGAGCTGAAAATCATAGAGGCTCGCGCGATTCTTATAGGTAAAATCAAGCGGCCCCTCCACTCGGCGCCCCGTCTTGAAGTCCACGTAGGCGCGCCCCACCTGAAGGCTCTCCGGGTGGGCCCCAAAGCCGCTGTAGGGGTCCGCCGCCGCGGGCAGCGCGGGGGCGTTCTGGTCGCTGAGCGTCACCCGCCCCGGGCGCGGCGTCACGCGCCGAGCGCCGCTCACCGCCCCCCCCGCCGCGTCGCAGATCGACAGCGGGGGGACCGTCAGGCTCTCCTCGTGGGTCTCGTTGGTGCTCAGGCGGTGGTAGACGCGCACGGAGGGGAACAGCGGGAGGAGCGCCGCGTGCAGGCGCTCGCTCCCCACCACGTCAAAGACGCGGTTGAAGGCGCTGTTGCTCGAGACGAGCTGCGTCTTCTTGAGCTCGTGCTTGAGCGTCACGCGCCCGTGCTTGAGGTGGGTGGGGTCGCGCTGCACGCAGCGCGTGGGGTGGAAGCCGAGGGGGTCGCTGAGGGAGAGCCACGGGTGCGCCTCGCGCAGCTCCTTAAAGTAGACGAGCGCCGCTAGCGAGGCGAAGGTCTTGATGGCGCTCGCCGGGTAGAGGTACTCGCGGTCCACGCGCAGCTCGTGGGGCGTCAGGGCGCCCGTCTGCGGGTCGAGCTCGGTGACCAGCAGCTGAAAGCGGTAGCGGGCGGGGTCGGCGAGCACCGCGCGCAGGGCGCCCTGCGCGCGCGGGTTAGGGGACTCGCCCGCCTCGTCGAGCAGCGCCCGGAGGAAATCGTCGGGCGCGGCGGCGCCCTGCCGAGGGGGGGCGGCGCGCGCGGCGCTCAGGGCGGCGCAGAGGGCGAGCGCGCAGAGGGCGCGGGCGCAGAGGGCGTGGGCGCGCGGGGCGGCGAGGCGCGGTGGGGGCATGGCGGGGGGCTCGGGGGGGGCTCGGGGGGGAGGAGGAGCGCGAGGCGGGAGGAGCGCGAGGGCGAGTGGGGGCGCTTGAGATTTCAAGCGCTTTATCATACCCTCGCCGCGGCGCACAGCCCGCCCGCCCAGCGCGCGGCACGGCGAGGCGCCAGAGGTGAGCGAGCGTGAGAGAGCAACAACCCATCCCCGAGCACAGCGGCGCCTTCCCCGAGGACGCGTTCATCAACCGTGAGCTGAGCCAGCTCAGCTTCTTTCGGCGCGTCCTCGACCTCGCCTCCCGCGAGAGCACCCCGCTCCTCGAGCGCCTCCGCTTCCTCACCATCACGAGCACCATCCTCGACGAGTTCTTTGAGATTCGCGTGGCGGGCCTCAAGGAGCGCCTCCGCCTCGGCGTGGACCGCCCGGGGCCCGACGGCCTCAGCGCCCGCGACCTCCTCGCGCAGATCAACCGCGAGGTCACCGAGATCACCACGCGGCAGTACGACCTGCTCGAGAACGAGGTGCTGCCCAAGCTCAGCGAGCGCGGCGTGGCGATCGTGAAGCGCGAGGACTGGAATAAGACGCAGCGCGCCTGGATCCAAAAGTACTTTCGCGAGAACGTGGCCCCCGTCCTCACCCCCGTGAGTCCCGACCCCTCGCACCCCTTCCCCAAGGTCCCCAACAAGAGCCTCAACATCCTCCTGTGCCTTGAGGGGGACGACGCCTTTGGGCGCGTGGGCGAGTACACGGTGCTGCCGGTCCCGCGCTGCCTCCCGCGCGTCATCGAGCTGCCCGTGAGCAAGCGCAAGCAGCGCGACCGCGTGGAGTTCATCCTGCTGTCGTCGCTCATCTACGACAACGCCGACGAGATCTTCCCCGGCCTGCGCGTCAAGAGCTTCTTCGCCTTCCGCCTCACCCGCCACGCCGACCTCACGGTGGACGAGGACGAGGTGGATGACCTGCTCGACGCCCTCAAGGGCGAGCTGACGGGGCGGCGCCACGGCGGCGAGGGCGTGCGCCTCGAGGTGGCGGACACCTGCCCCAAGGCGCAGGTGGATTTTCTCTGCGAGCAGTTCGGCCTCACCGCCGCCGACGTCTATCGCGTGCGCGGCCCCGTCAACCTGCACCGCCTCGCCACCATGGCGCAGCTCGTGGACCGCCCCGACCTCAAGTTCCCCTCCTTTAGCCCCGCCGTGGTGAGCGCGAGCAGCATCTTTGAGACGCTGCAGCGGCGCGATGTGCTCCTGCACCACCCCTTCCAGTCCTTCTCGCCCGTGGTGGAGCTCATCAAGGCGGCGGCCAAGGACCCCGACGTGCTGGCGATCAAGCAGACGCTCTACCGCACGGGGGGCGAGTCCCCCTTCGTGGCGGCGCTCGCTGAGGCGGCGCGGGCGGGCAAGGAGGTGCTCGGGGTCATTGAGCTGCGCGCGCGCTTTGACGAGGCCGCCAACATCGACATCGCCAAGCGCCTGCAGGGGGCGGGGGCGCACGTGGTCTACGGGGTGGTGGGCTACAAGACGCACGCCAAGCTGCTGCTCATCGTGCGCAAGGAGGCCGACGGGATCCGCCGCTATGTGCACCTCGGCACCGGCAACTACCACACAGGCACCGCGCGCGCCTACACGGATTTTAGCCTCCTCACCAGCAGCCCGCAGATCTGCGAGGACGTGCATCAGGTCTTCTTGCGCCTCACCTGCCTCGGCGCCCGCCCCAACCTCGGCGCCATCGTCTCGGCGCCGTTCGCGCTCCACGCGCTCATCCGCGACCGCCTCGAGGCGGAGGCGGCGGAGGCCCGCGCCGGGCGCCCGGCGCGCGTGATCATCAAGGTCAACGCTATCAGCGACCCCGCCATGATCGAGGCGCTCTACCGCGCCTCGCAGGCGGGGGTGCGCGTGGACCTCATCGTGCGCAGCATCTGCTGCCTCAAGGCGGGCGTGCCGGGCCTGTCCGACAACATCACCGTCCGCTCCGTGCTCGGGCGCTTCCTCGAGCACTCGCGCGTGTACTACTTCCACGCCGCCGGCGAGGAGCGCCTGTATCTGGCCAGCGCGGACCTCATGCAGCGCAACCTCTATCGCCGCGTGGAGGTGGCGTTCCCCGTGGAGCAGCCCGCCCTCAAGGCGCGCGTGCTGCGCGAGGGGCTGCTGTCGTACCTCGATGACACGGAGGGCGCCTGGGAGATGGGGCCCGACGGGCGCTACACGCGCGTCAAAGAGCGGCTGGCGGAGGGCGCCGAGGCGGTGGAGGCGCAGCTCTCTCTCCTCAGCGTCCGCGCTGAGGGCTGAGCGGGGCGCGCGGCGTGACCACTCACCTCCAAGTCCTCCTCGAGTCGCTGCGCCGCCTCCTGCGCCGCAACGCGCACCAGCGCGTGGCGCACATCCTCGTCAAGGCGCGCCGCGAGGACGTCGCCTCGGTCCTGCGCTTCCTCGACGAGCCGCAGCGCCAGCAGGTCTTTGAGCTGCTGCCGAGCGACGAGGCGCGCGCCGGCGTGCTCGCGGAGCTCGACGCGCACATCGTCGAGCGGCTCGCGCGCGGGCGCTCCACGCAGCAGATGGCGCGCGTGATCAACCTCATGAGCGTGGACGAGCAGGCGCGCCTGCTGTCGTCGCTCACCGAGGAGCTGCGCGCGGAGCTGCTCGCGGCGCTGCAGGCCGCCCTACACCCCGACGAGGCGCGCGAGCTCGAGGAGCTGCTCCACTACGAGCGCGACAGCGCCGGCGGAATCATGTCCACGGATTTCTTCTCGCTCCCCGAGGAGACCACCTGCGAGCAGGCGATCCGCGCGCTGCAGGGGGCGCGGGACGTGGAGATGGTGTTTTATATCTATGTGGTCAACGCGGAGATGCACCTGTGCGGGGTGGTGTCGCTGCGCGAGCTGGTGACGAATCCGCCGCAGCGCACCCTCGCTGAGAT
This sequence comes from Deltaproteobacteria bacterium, assembly GCA_016874875.1. Classification (GTDB taxonomy): domain Bacteria; phylum Myxococcota_A; class Bradymonadia; order UBA7976; family VGTA01; genus VGTA01. The sequence continues at coordinate 5,512 of VGTA01000153.1, forward strand.
TCGGACGGCGGAGGTGATCTCGGTGAAGCTCAGCTCCGACCAAGAGGAGGTGGCGCAGCTCGCCGCCCGCTATAACCTGCTCGCGCTCCCCGTGGTCGATGAGCACAACAGACTCGTGGGGATCATCACCATCGACGACGTGATCGACGTGATTCGCGAGGAGGCCACCGAGGACATCCTCAAGATGGCGGGCGCCGACGAGTCGGCGTTTGAGGACTCGTCGGTGTGGTCCAATTTCGTGACGCGCGCGCCGTGGCTGTTCGCCACGTGGCTCGGGGGGCTCGCCGCGAGCGTGCTGATCGGGGTCTTTGAGCACCAGCTCGAGCAGAACGTGGCGCTGGCGGCCTTTATCCCCATCGTGCTCGGCATGGGGGGCAACGTGGGGACGCAGACGGCGACCATCATGGTGCGCGGCCTCGCCACGGGGCGCGTGGTCTATGGGCTGGGGGGGCGCTACCTCGGGCGCGAGCTGGGGGTGGGGGCGCTGCTCGGGGTGTTCTATGGGCTGCTCTTGGCGCTCTACGCCGTGGTGCGCTACTACGCCGACGGGGCGCTCCCGCTGGGGCTTACGGTGGGGGTGAGCGTGTGGGCGAGCATGGTGACCGCCGCCGTGGTGGGGGCGAGCACGCCGCTGATGTTCCATCGCCTCAAGATCGACCCCGCGGTGGCCACGGGCCCCCTGGTCACCACGGCGGTGGATGTGCTTGGGATCCTGGTCTACTTCCTCGTCGCGCAGCGCGTGATGGGGCTCTGAGCGCGGAGCGCCGCTATGAGTCATGAGCGCGTCGAGGGGCTCGCCCTCGTCCTGCACACCCGCCCCCTCCACGAGTCCGACCTCCTCGTGGAGCTCTTCACCGCCGCCCGCGGGCGCGCCACCGCCGTGGCGCGCGGGGCGCTTAAGAGCAAGCGCCGCTACATGGGCGCCCTCGAGCTCGGCGCGCTGGTGCGCGTGGACTACCTCGACAAGCTCCACGCCCTCCCCACCCTCGGCCCCTGCGACGTGGTGAGCGCGCCGTGGCGCGCGCGGCAGGACCTCGCCCGCCTCGCCACCCTCTATCACCTGCTCGAGGTGGCGCGCCTGAGCGCCCCCGCCGGCGACCCCGACCCCGCCCTCTTTGAGCTCCTCGTGGAGGCGGTGCAGCGCCTAGAGGGGCCCGAGGGCCTGCCGCCGGAGGGGCTGGTGGTGTGGGAGCTGCGCGCCCTCGCGCGCCTCGGCTACGCGCTGCGCGTGGACCGCTGCCCCTACACCCACGAGCCCCCCAACGCCCTCAGCCTCGAGGGGGGCGGCGCCGTGTCGCTGCGGGCCCCCGTGCGCGCCTACGCCGCCCCCACCAGCGCCCTGCGCACGCTCTACCTGCTCGCGCGCGGCGGTGAGGGCGCGGCGCGCTTCGCCCCCGGCGACTACCCGCCCCTGCGCGCCGCGCTGAGCGCGCTGTGGGGGGAGCTGTGCGGTCGCCCGCTCAAGAGCGCCCCCTTCAGCGACCTCCTCGCCGCCCCCGCCCCCGCCGCCCCCGCCGCGCTCGCCGCCCCCGCCGCGCTTGCCGCCCCCGCCGCGCTTGCCGCCCCCGCCGCGCTTGCCGCCCCCGCCGCGCTCGTGGCGCTCTGCGCGGCGCTCTGCGCGGCGCTCGCC
>VGTA01000154.1 GCA_016874875.1 Deltaproteobacteria bacterium
GCGTGGGGGGTGTGGGGCGCGGTGGGGCCCAGGAGGCGCTCCCAGGGGCGCAGCGGGCGGGCGGCGGTGAGGACGCCGAGGGCGCCCCCCTCCCCGGCGGGCGCGGAGCGGTAGACGCGCAGCTCCTCGCCCTCCGCCGCGAGGAGGGCGGCGAGGCGGTCAAAGAAGTCGAGGCGGTAGCTCGGCAGCTCCTCTTGGACGATGATCAGCACGGGGTCCTCCTGCGTGAGGCGGGCTCACGCCGCGGCGAGGGGGGCGGGGGGGCGGGCGCTCACTGGAAGAGCTGCACCTGTTCCATGACATCTAGGTACGGGTCCACGCCGCGCAGCTCGCGCGCCGACTGCGTCGCCCCGTCCACCACGTAGAGGCGGTCGAGCTCGGGGAGCCAGCGCAGGGCGGTGGGCAAGACCGCCACGCCGCTCAGGCGGCGCGTGAGCGCGCCGGAGAGCACGAGCCACTCGTAGCGCGCCCCCGCCATGAGCGGCAGCGCCCCCGCCGGCACGCCGCTCCGCCCCGGCGCCGCGGGGCGGAAGCCGAGGCGGAACGTCAGCCACTCCCCCTCGTAGGTCTCCCCCAGGCGCGCGCGCCCCACCCGCCGCGCCGCGAGGCGCGCCTCGTCCTGCGCGCAGCGCCCCCCCCGGCTCACCCAGGGGTGGCGGTAGCCCTGCGCGTCGCTCTCGAGCAGCCACTGCCCCTCGCCGGCGCGCACCTCATACGAGATCGCCTGCGCGGCGCAGGCGAAGGGGGGCGGGGGCAGGGGGCGCGCGAGGAGGGGCGCGGGCTGCGCGGGGGCCGCCCCGAGCTGCGGCGCGTAGCTCTCGCGGGAGTCCTGCGCGAGCACGAGGGCGCGGCGCGTCACGCTCACCACGCGGTAGCGCAGCGGCGCGAGCCCCTCGCTGGGGCTGCGGCGCAGGTAGGGCGCGCAGGCGGCGCTCGCCGCCGCCTCCTGGTCGCGCGGGTAAAAGCGCTCCGCCACCCACAGGTCCCCCGGCTCAACCCCGAGCGCGCAGAAGTCGCGCTCGTAGTCCACCAGCGTCCAGGACTCCTCGTCGCCGCGCGAGAAGTACCCCGCGCGACTCGCCGCGCCGGGCAGCGCCCCCTCGTAGGTGAGGGCAAAGCGCCCCGCCGCGATGGCGCTCGGGTCCCCCTCCGTCACCCGGATCCCCTCGTAGGAGTCCACGTAGGACGCTAGGCGCCCCTCCGTCTCCCCCTCGGGCTCCTCGCCCCCCGCCGCGCGCTCTCCTACCAGGCGGCACGCTCCGCGCGCGGCGTCCTCCGCGCTCACCCCCTCGAGGCCGTCGTCGCGCTCGCCGCCCGCCCCCACCAGCGCGCAGAGCGCCGGGTGGCGGTCGGGGTCGAGATTCACCGGCACGCCCGACAGCGAGAGGGCGGGCGACTCGGCGCGGTTGGTCTGCGAGCGCGCGTCGCGCGCCACGCTCCACTCCTCCTCGAGGCGCGGGTAGCGCCCCGCGTCCACAAACACCTGCGGGTCCCCTTGCCCCCGCTCCCCGCCCGGCGCGCGCAGGTCGAGGGGGGGCAGCGCGTCGAGGTCCTCGGCGGCGAGCGCCTCCGCGGCGGCGCGCGGGAGGGCGGGCAGGCGCACGCGGGGGTCGTAGGGGACCTCCCCGGCGAAGGGCGCGAGGGCGGGCAGGGCGAAGGCGCGCCCCGCGCGGACCACGTAGAAGGCGCTCGCCTCCACGCCCTCCCCGCTCTCCGCCGCCGCCCCGCGCGCGAACACCGGCTCCCCGCGCGCCGTGCGCAGCGCCTCGGGCGCGGTGAGGTGCACGGCGCCGAGCGCGCCGTCCGCCCCCACAAAGAAGAGGGTGGCGAGCGCCCCCGCGCCGCGCACCTCCATCGCCAGCGGCGACACGGGGCGCGTGATGAGGCGCGCCGCGAGGGGCTCCTCCGAGAGCGTCAGCGCCGCGATGGCGCCGGCGGGGGTGGGGGCGTAGGCGACGGGGGTGAGCCCCTCGGGCAGCTCGAGGGCGGCGGTGAGGAGGGCGCTCACGCCCAGCTCCACGCGGTCGCCCGCCTCGCTGCGGTCGGCGGCGAAGGCGCACTCGGGGTCGCCGCCGCCCGCCGCGTCAAAGTCCACGCGCCCGTCGGCGTCGTTGTCCACCCCGTCTGCGCACTGCGGGGCGCGCTCAAAGGCGTAGCGCGCCGCCGCCTGCGCGTCAAAGCAGCCTGGGTCCTCCCCGTCGGCGAGCCCATCGCTGTCGTTGTCGAGGCCGTCGAGGCAGGGCGCCGCGCCCGCGCCCTCGTCCCCAAAGAACGCGCGCCCGACCCCCTCCCCGCGCGGCGCGCAGTCGTCGTCGTCGAGGTCCACGCGCCCGTCGCCGTCGTTGTCCACGCCGTCGAGGCACGACGCGCGCTCCTCCTGCTCCCCCTCGTCGTTATCGGCGTCCTGCGCGCAGCCGGGGTCGGCGCGGTCCACGCGCCCGTCGCCGTCGTTGTCGGCGCCGTCGTCGCAGGCGGGGGGCGCCCCCGCGGGCCACTCATAGGCGGGCGCGCACGAGGAGTCCTCCGCGCGCGACAGATAGGCGTCCGCGCAGGCGTCGAGGGCGCCGAGGCGCGCCTCGCGGCGGGCGGCGGCGGCGCGGGCGGGGTCGGGCTCAGCGAGGTCGAGGACGCTCACCGCAGCCTCGTCGGCGTGCGCCGCCACCAGGTAGCGCCCCGTGGGGTCCACGCTCAGGCGGCTCAGCGGCACCGCCTCGCCCCCCTCGCCGCGCGTGAGCCGCCACCGGCGGGTCACCGCCTCCCCCAGCGACACCACGCCGTCGAGGGCGGGCGCCTCCCCGGCGAGGGCAGCGTCGAGCGCGAGGGAGAGCGCGTCGAGGTCCACCTCCACCACCTCGTCCTCAAGGGGGGCGAGCAGGTAGCCGAGCGCCGCGCTCCCGCCCTCGGGGAGCGGCGAGGTGCGCGCGGGCCACACCGCCAGCGACGACAGCGGCCCCACCCCGAGGTCCACGTTCAGCTGAGGGCGAATCGACCCGTGGTCGCGGGTGAGCGCCAAGAGCCCCTCGGCGCCCCGCGCCGCGATGAGCAGGTCGCCGTAGGGGTGCATGGCCACCCCGGCGAGGAGCCCCCCCGCGGTGAAGTGCGTCACGCCGGGGATGGTGCCGTCCACGTCGAGAATCTGGCGCGCCCCGCCCTCCAGCCGCGCCACCGCCACCTTGCCCTGCGTCTCGCTGGCGAGGTAGGCGACCAGGCGCGCGTCGGGGTGGCGGGCGGCGCACTCCTCCGCGCTTAGGCGCGTGAGCGCGCGCCCCCCGTCGGCGCCGAGCGGCGCCTCGAGGCAGCCGCAGGAGTCGAGCGGGAGGGGGCGCAGGGCGCCCTCGGGCCCCTCCACGCAGCGAAAGACGACGTCGGAGGCGCCGGCGAGGGCGGCGGTGGGGGGGGTGGGCGTGGCGTTGCAGGCGGCCAGCGAGAGCAGCAGCAGGGGGCGCGCGAGGCGCGGCGGGGGGGGGGTGCCCATCAGCGCGACTCCTCGGCGGCGGCGGGGAGGGTGGCGAGCGCCTCAAAGCGCGTCGGGGAGCCGGGCTCGAGGTCGATGACGCTCACGCTGTGGTCCTTGAAGTTGGTCACGAAGCCGCGCAGGCGGCCCTGCGCGTCGGGCAAGAAGGCGACGTCGTTGGGGGAGCGCGACACGCGCACGCGCGCCACCACCGCGAGGCGGCGCGGGTCCACCACCGCCACGGCGTCGTCGTCGAGGGTGGTCACGTACACGAGCCCCTGCCCGAGGGCGTCCACGGCGCGGTCCGCGGCGCCGCGGTAGAGGCCGTCGGGCGCGCGGCCCTCTCCGGGGCGCAGGCCCGCCACGCGCACCACGTTGGCCTGCCGCCCCACCGGAATCACGGCCAGCAGCGCGCCGCGCGGCTCGCCGCTCGGCCCCAGCGAGGCGTCATAGACGCGCAGCGCCCCCTCCGACGCGCTCGCCACATACATGAGCGTCCCGTCGGCGCTCAGCGCCACCCCGCGGCTCTCCCCCACCACGCCGCTCGCGCTCACGGTCACCGCGCGCCCCGCGCTCAGGCGGCAGCCGCCGTCGAGGGCGGGGGCGGCGCTCACCACCTGCAGGCGCTGCCCGGCGCGGTCGGTGACGAACGCCGACCCCGAGGCAGGGTGCTGCGCCACGTAGCTCGCCCCCCCGAGGGCGCTGAGGCAGTCAAAGGCGGGCAGGCCGCTCGGCGCCTCCTCGGGGCTCAGGAAGCGCCAGCGCGAGAGCACGCCGCGGTCGAGGTGGGTGAGCAGGAGGCCCTGCGCGTCCACGCTCAGCCCAAAGGGCGACGAGGGCATGGGCTGCGTCCCCGCCGCGCGCGCCGTGTGACTCTCGCCGCAGCGCCGCGCCCCCGGCGCCTGGCCGCAGGAGATGTGCGTGGGGGCGTCGCCCTCATCGGCGCGGATCTCAAACGACGTGAGGGAGGCGTCGTCGCGGCTGGCCACGTACCCAAAGAGCGGCCCGTCGCAGGCCCGCGCCCCCTCCTCGCAGCCGCGGCGCGCGAGGCGCAGCTCGCCGGCGAACAGCCCCACCTCCACCGTGGCCGCCGGCAGCAGGCGCCCCTCAAAGGAGTCGAGCGCCATGACCGTGCTGGCGTTGTAGGCGCGGTCGAACACGGAGTTGGTGAGGTAGAGGTAGCGCCCCTCCGGGTGCGCGGCGATGGCGAGGGGGAAGTAGGGCACATCGGCGGGGGGCGTGAAGCCCCGCTCCTCCACCCCGCACCCAGCGAGGGCCGCGAGCGTGAGCGCGGGCGCGAGGGCTAGGGCGCGCGGCGTGGGCGCGCGGGCGGGGCGCGGGTGAGCGCGGTGTGACATGGCGACCTCCTGTGTGGCAGGGGGCTGTTTTAGCGGAAACGGCGCCCGCCCTCAAGAACCGCTCAAGCACTCAGGGGGAGGCGTCAGGGGGCGCACGACGCCACCACGCCCAGCGGCGCCTCCCACGCGTAGTCCTCGTCCGCGCCGAGCGGAAAGCGGCCCCCATCGAGCGGAGAGGAGTCGGGGCGCTCTGCGCCGAGCTTGCGGTCGAGGTCCTCGTCAAAGACCACCAACGGCGCCCCGCGCGGGCTAAGCGCCACCCCCTCGGGCTTCATGTCAAAGCGCGCGCAGAGGGTGAGCGGCGCGGTGGCGGAGAGGGGGGCGTCGGGCGCGAGCGCGCTAAAGGCGAGCAGCCCGCTCACGGCCTCCCGACTCGACCCCTCCTCGCGCTCAGCGCTCAGGGTGAGCCACAGCCCCCTCCGCGCCGCGTCATACACCGCCCCGCTCACCCCGTACGCGCGGCGCGCGAATACAAGTCCCCCCGCGCCCATCACCAGGTCGCGCGTCTGCGACTCGCCGTACTCCGCGCTCGGCGCCGAGGGGGACGAGAGGGGGCCGAGGGGCTCAGCGCGGAGCTGCGCCCACGCCGTCCACGCGCGCAGCCCCCCCCCGTGCCGCTCCGAGGCGCGCGCCTGTAGGCCCCGCGTGCCCACCCACAGCCCGCTCGGCGCGCGGGCGAGCGCCTCGAACATGATGTAGTGGAACTCGGCGGGCGCGGCGCGGTCGAGGCGGGGGTTGAGGTCGGAGGGGAGGGGGGTGAGGGCGGTGCAGCCGGCGTCGGGGTCCTCGCAGCGCCACACGCTCCGCGAGATCGCCTCCAAGAGCAGCAGCGCGCCGTCCTCATCCACCTCGAGCCCCTCCCACTTCACGCGCTCCACCCCGGGCGGCGACAGCTGGCGCGCGGCGACGGGCGCGTTGGGCCCCTCCGCCAGCGGGAGCGCGTACGCCGCCAGCCAGCCGCCCTTGTCGCTCACCACCCACAGCCGCCGCTCCCGCACCGCCGCCCCGCTCGGCTCCCAGCGCCCCACCCCCTCCGGCGCTCGGAGCCGCGCGGTCACCTCGCGGTGGAGCACGAGGGGCGGCGGCAGCCACGAGACGAGGTCGGCGGCGGCGTCGGCGGCGGCGGCGGCGGCGGCCTCGGCGGCGGCGGCGGCGGCGGCGGCCTCGGCGGCGGCGGCGGCGGCGGCGGCGGCGCTGGGCGCGGCGGGCGCTGGCTCTGTGGAGGGCGTAGGCGCGGGCGCGGGCGCGGGCGCGGGCGCGGGCGCGAGCGTCACCTCTGGCGTGGGCCCCGGCTGGGCGGCGGCGGCGGCGGCGTGGAGGGCGAGCGCCGCCGAGGCGAGCGCGCGCAGGCGGCGGCGGGCGGCGCTCACACCTCCACCTCCACGCCCCAGTGGCGCAGGAGCGCCTTGCAGATGGACGACACGCTCCGCTGGCCGGGGGGGACCGTCACGCACGCGCGCCCAAGCGTCGCCGCGGCGCCCTTGTAGTGGGCGCTCATGGAGTGCGGGAGCGCCATGCCCCCCCACAGGAGCACCCCTGCCGCCTGCCCCACCTGCGCGGTGGCGGCGGCGTGCGCGCTGCTCTGGGTGTTGGGGGCAAAGCTCCACGCGGGGCCCGCCACCTCGCGCGCGTGCTGCTTGAGCGCCTCGTAGTTGGCCTCCTCACCCCCCACGAGCAGCCACGGCGCCGCCTGGGCTCCGCGCGCGCGCCACTCCTGCGCGAGGCGCTTGTACCAGCGGCGGTTGTCGTTGCCCTGGCACACGGCGCACTGCTCCGCGCTCACCTCGATGAGCCCGAGCGGCGCCCGCGGCGCCGCCACCGTCGCGCACAGCTCGTCGCTGCAGATGAGCGAGAAGCCCCGCAAGAGGAGACTCGCGTCATCGAGCTTGAGGCGATACAGGAGCTCGGGCCCGCGGGCGGGGTGGTGGAGCGCCTCAAAGAGGGCGTAGAGGGCGTCGCGCTCAATGAGCCCAAAGTTGGAGAGCTCCTCCCAGATGAGCGTGGGCGCGGGCGCCTCGTCTGGCGGGGGCGCCTGGGGCGGGCGCGGCGGCTCGGCGGCGGGGCGGCGCGCCTCCACCTGCTCGAGCGCCGCCTTGAGCCCCTTGTTGTCCACCTCCGCGAGCTTGAGCCGCTCGCGCTGAGCGTGGAACTTGGAGAGGAGGTCTTCGTATTGGCGCTTGTAGTAGCTCTCGCTAAAGGTCTGGGCGGGGGCGGGCGCGGGGGGCGCGGGGGGCGCGGGGGGCGCGGGGGGCGCGGGGGGCGCGGGGGGCGCGGGGGGCGCGGGGGGCCTCGCGGGCGTGGCGG
>VGTA01000155.1 GCA_016874875.1 Deltaproteobacteria bacterium
CCCCACCCGCGCCCCCAGGCGCCGCCCTCCTCGCGCAAAAAGACCTCCCCGCGGGCGCGGGAGAGCACCCCGCGGCGCCCCGCGTAGGCGGCGGCGTCGAAGGCGAGGGGGTCGGCGGCGGGCTCGAGGGGACTCAGGGCCCCCACGAGCCACACGCGCGCCCCCTCGCTCACGCCCCGGGGGAGCGCGTTGAGCGTGAGCTGCGCGCGCGTAGCGAGCTTAGGCTCTCTCGTCCGCCCCTCACCCCCCTCACGCCAAACCCTCAGCGTGACCCGCCAGCTCCCCCCGCGCCGCGTGAGCGCCTCCACCTCCGCCGGGAGCGGCGCGCCGCTGAGGGGGACGCGCAGCTCCCCCGCCACCCACCGCGCCCGCTCCTCGCGCAGCCCCTCAAGCCGCCGCCCCTCCGTGAGGGAGCCCGCGAGGGCGGCGAGGGGCAGGGTGAGCGCGCACAAGCCGAGCGCGAGCCGCGGGCGGCGCGCGGCGAGGCGCCCGCCCCCTATGGCGATGAGGGCCGCGAGGAGCGCCGCCCACGCGGCGGCGTGCGCGCCGCGCGCCGCCCACCCATCTGCCCATAGCGGCGCGCCTGCGCCGAGCCAGAGGCAGGGGAGCGCGAGCAGCCACGCGTGGGCGCTCACCTGAGCGCTGAGGGGGGCGAGTCTCTCTTGGGTAGGCATCGAGGGCTCCTCAGCCCCCTCGCGGTGGGCGGGGGGGCGCTGAAACCCGTGAGGGGGTCTCTCGCATGAGGGGCGCGTCACATCTCACCCGCGCCCCGAGCGTGGAGCGTCTGCGTGGCGCGTCAGGCGCGGCGCGTCAGGGCAGGCGGATGAGCGCCCCGTCGAGCAGCTGGCGGTATGACCCCTGAATGACCGAGTCGAGCTCCTTGTGCTCCTCTAGCGACAGCGCGTCGCAGCGCAGCTCGTAGGAGAGGCGCGTCACCACGGTTTGCCCCTCCGCCTCCGAGCTTAGGTTGATGCTCACGCAGCTGTGCGAGAGTGCCACAGGGGAGGCGAGGCGCTCCACCTTGCTCCCCGTCGGCAGCGTGATGCGGCTCGTGAGCGCGACCGATTCGCGCGAGAGGTTCACCATGGGCAGCGTGCGCTCCGAGCGGTTAAAGAGCGACCCGAGCGGGCGGATGTTGACCAAGTTGAGCCGCGCCTGCTTGTTGTGCATGTCAGTCATCGCGCCCCACTTCACGTCACCCGTGAGGGTCGCTGGGCGCGTGACGGAGGAGTCATGGGCGGTGGGCTTGGGGAGGTCCGCCCCCGACAAGAACCAAGACGACATCCTCTGCAAGAGGCTGCGCTGCTTCTCAGGCAGGCGCGCCTCGCGGACCACGCGCCCCCACGCGCCCACACCCTTCATCGTGAGGGTCCCCTGAGCGCTGAGGTCTGGTGAGAGCGAGAGCGTCAGGTCAAGCGACAGCGCGTTGCGCGCCGCCGGCTCCCGCGGGACATCTAGCCACTCAAGCCCGCCCCCCGCCCCCGCCGCGTCGCCATACACCACCAGGGCGCGCGCGCCTTGATCCATCTGCGGGAGAGACACCACATCGATGCCCTCGCCCACGCCATCAAAAAATCGCCCCTCGCGCAGATCCCCCTGCGGCGGCGCGTAGGCGACCATGTGATTAAAGCGATACGGGGAGGGCGTGTCGATGAGCGGACGGAGCTGAGGAGACGTGTGCAGGAGCGCGAACTCCGCCTTCAGCCCCGCCTCACGCGCCAACGCGATAAAGAGCGTCGCCTTGTCCTTGCAGTCCCCATAGCCGCGACGCTCCACCATGGGCGCGCCGTGGGGGCGGAAGCCCGCCACGATGTTCTCATAGTCTTGCTCATAGCGGACCTCGTTGGCCACATACGCCAAGATGCGCTCTAGGCGCTCCGTCTCGCCGCTGGCGCCCTTGAGGAGAGACGAGAGGGCGGAGCGCATGCGGGGGGTCACGCGCGTGGTGTTAAAGGTGAGTGCGCGGATCCACGCCGCCACATCACCCCAAGAGGAGAGGGTAGAGACCGACAGCAGCGCGCCGCGCTCAAGCGCGATGGGCGCTGAGCGCTCGCGCTTGAGCGCCTTGAGGTCCTTGGCCACCCAGCGGCGCGCGCGCCAGCCCGCGACGGCGCGCGCGAAGCCCTCGCGGTCCTCCTTGAGCTCCTGCTCGAGCTCCTTGAGCGCTTTTTCCTTGTCGAGCTCCTTGGCGGTCGATGTCGCCTGAGACTTCTTGAGCCGCTCGCGCCGCTTCTCGAGCTTCTCCTCAAAGCGCCGCCGCACCTCCTCGTGACGCGCCGCGACCTCCTGCGCGCTGACCTCCTCCACCTCGCGCGCCGTCACCTTGAGCTCCTCGAGCCCCTCATCGAGCCAGAGCTCCACCTCCGCGCTCGACAGCGAGCTCCCGATCCCCTGCAGGAGCCACTCGTAGGCGACCCCCGCCCCAAAGAGGCTCTGCGAGACGCGCCGAGACTCCATCTCGATGACCACCACGCTCCCGGGCTTGAGCTGCCCGAAACGGGCGCTGAAGCCGCGCTGGCTCGCGGGGTTCACGCGGCCCCCGTCGGGCTGCAGCATGTACACGCGCTTCGCCTCCAAGAAAGACTCCCCCGGCCACGCGTGCGCGCTGAGCTTCACGTGCCGCAGCGCGTCCACACCCTCGCGCGTGAGGGGGCGCAGGAGGCGCAGGCGGCGCATGGCCACGGCGCCGCCGCGGTGCAGGCGGACCACCGAGAGGTCGCGGACCACCTCGATGTTGGTGTGCGCGGGCGCGGGCGTCGCAGGCGGGAGGGCGACCACGAGCGCCTTGATCTCATCATCGCTCAGCGTGCGAGGCTCCCAGAAGCGCTCATCGAGCCCCTCATAGACGCTGCTCATCTTATAGGTGTGGGCGTCGCTCTGATAGAGCTGAAACGCGCTCCGCCACGCCTCCACGATGTGCGCGCGCGCCTCTTCCCAAGATGTGGAGCTGAAGACCATGCGCCGGTCCCACAGCTCATGCGTCAGGGCGAAGCGCGCGGGGTCAGCGGGGAAGCGCTCCCCCCAGCGCTCGATGAGGCCCTCGAGGGCGCCGAGGGCGTTCTGGCGCACATAGACCGCCCCGAGACGCTCATAGCCGAGGCGGAGGTGAGGCGAGCGCTCTATAAACGAGCTCCACAGCCCATCAAGAGAGTCAAGGTCCTCGCGGCGCTCATCGATGGCCCCCTGCGCGAGCCACGCGGCGAGGTCCCCCGGGTACCGCTCACGCCACCGCGCCGCCGCCGCGCTCGCGTCCGAGAGGCGCTTGAGGCCCTCAAGGAAGCTCACCTCAAAGCGCATGGTGAAGCCCGCGTCGGGGTTAAAGCGCTTGAGGGCGTCGAGCATAAAGCGCATACGCCCAAACTCACCGCGCGCGCTCAGCGCCGACAGCCACGCCATCTGCACGGGCAGGTGCTCGCTGAAGCGCCTGAGGAGCGCGCGGGTCTTGTTGTAGAGGATGTGCGTATTGCCACGAGCCGCCTCAAAGAGCCCATAGGTGAGATTGAAGATGGGCAGCTGCTCCCCCGCGCGGCTGGCGATGTCGGTGAGGTGCGTCTCCGCCTCCCCGAGCTCCGCAGTGCGCCACATGAGCAGCCCGAGCTCAAAGCGCGCCACGAGCGACAGCGGCGAGGAGGCGAGGAGGGCCTCAAGCGCAAGGCTCTCCTCATCCTCAAGCCCCGCGGCGCGGGCGGCCTGCGCCCACGCGAAGAGGTCATAGAGGTGGGGCGCGCCCTCGTCCGCACCCTCCAGCGGCGAGCTCGCGCCGAGGACGCTGCTGAGGAGCCCCGCCGCCGTGACGCTCGCGCCCCCCTCCGGCGCCGCGCTCGTGGCGAGGGGCTCCTCGAAGCCCGCCACCGCCCACGCCCCCGCCGGGAGCGCGGCGCCGTCGGCGGCGAGCAGGTCCACGCGGAGGGCGCTGCGCTCGCGCTCCGCCACCTTCACGAGCAGGCGGTTCACGCCCCCCTCCGCGCGCAGCGGGAGGCTGAGCACATCAAACAGCTCCCCCTTAAAGCGCTCCGCCTCAAAGACGAGCCGCCCGTTCCACCACACCTTGACGGGGGAGGAGGAGTTGACGCGCAGCGAGACGTCGCGCGCCTCTGAGAAGCGCAGCGACTGCGCGGCGTATGCGACCATGTTGCGTTGATCATAGACCGACTCGGTGAGGGCGAGCGCCCCGAGCTCATCACGCGGCTCATTGTCGCGCCAGCCGAGCCCCGTGACGCCCTTATGCCCCGCGCTCCACTCGCGCTCAGGAGGATAGGACATATGGAAGCCGCGCCCCTGCTGGTTCTCAAAGGGCCCGATCACGCGCATCGGGAGCGGCGCGCCGAGCGCGTCGAGGGCGGCGGCGAGGGCCGAGCCGTCACCGATCAGGTGCGCCACCCTCAGCGCCCCATACGCCGCCACGCGCCGCGCGTTGAGGTTGGGGTGCGCGCTCTGCATGCCGAGGAGCAGCCCTAGGAGCTCCTTGAGGTGCGTGGTGTGGAGCCACTCGCGCTGCTCAATGAGGCGCCAGAGGGTGAGGCTTGGGTGAGGGTTCTTGGAGTCCTGCAGCGCCGCGATCAGCTTAGAGACCGCCTGAATGGGCTCCGCGATCAAGAGCGCGCGCGCCGCCTCGAGCTCAAGGCGCAGCGCGCACCCCTCGCAGACACCCTTGAGCTCAGATTCAAGGGAGAGGATGGGGCCCGCGGAGGAGGCGCTGAGAAGCCGCCGCCAAGCGTCTTCGACCTTCTTGGCCTGCGCCTCATCCGCTGCGCTCTGGCGGGCCTTGTAGGGGATCGGTGCCACGCCGCCGCAGGCGCTAAGGAGAGCGCTGAGGAGGGCGCTGAGGAGGGCGCTGAGGAGGGCGCTGAGGAGGGCGCTGTGGGAGATGAGCCAGCGGCGGCGCGTGGCGCCCGCCGCTTCGGCTCGTGAGTCATTCATTGGCATCTCTGCTCCTTGATCTTATGGATACCGATCGTTCGATCGTTCCATAAACAATGATTGCAGAGATCATGATAAATAAATTTTGAGAGCAGCCCCCCCTCAGCGCCCACCCCTCAGCCCACCCCTCAGCCCGCGAACAGCGCGTTATTCAAGATCGCCACGATCACCCCCATGATCGACACCCCCGCGATCACCCCCGCCGAGATCGGCACCAAGAACCGCTCCGCCGCCTCCGCGCTCTGGCGCTGCCACGCCCACGCGCCGAGCGCCCCGAGCGCCATCGAGAGCGGGTACTGGAAGGGCAAGATGAGCCCCAGCGACAGCCCCGTCGCCGACGGGAGGTAGGGGCGCAGCTTAGGCGAGAGCGCCTCGAGGAGCACGAGCGTCACCCCGAGCCCCACCCCCCAGGCGAGCACCTGCTGGTGGGCGGGGTGCATGTTGTCGAGCCCGTGCTTAAAGAGCTCCGCCACCGCCTTCCACGCCTGCGCCGCCGGCGCCGGGAAGCGGGGCGCCTCGCCCCCCGCGCCGAGCAGCGTGATGGCGTCGGGCACCAGCAGATAAAAGCCGCTCACGGTGGCGATGGTCCCCGAGAAGATACCGATGAGCTGCGCGAGGAACTGGCGGCGGGGGTTGGCGCCGAGCAGGTAGCCGGACTTGAGGTCGTTGAGCAGGTCCGCCGCCGACCCCGCCGTGCTCGCCGTCACGCTCGCCGTCATCAGGTTGGCGGTGGTGGACTGCGGAATCAGCACCCCGTACGTGAGCTGCATCACCTTGCCCATGGCGCCCACCGGCGTGATGTCGGACTCGCCGGTGGCGCGGCACGCCACCAGCGAGAGCGCGAACGACAAGAAGACCGCCAGCACGCCGTAGTGCCAAGGAATCTCAAAGTAGACATCCCCCACCACCACCACCCCCGCCCCCGCCAGCGACGCCCCCCAGATGAACCAGCTCATGGGCACCTCCGTCTCCCGCGTGAGGCGCTCGAGCGCGTCGCCCTCCCCCTTGACGCCGCGCAGGCCGCTAAAGGCGCGGGCGATGGTGCGCCACTGCATCACGAACGAGAGCAGCCCCGACGACACCATGACCGCCACCCCCAGCCACAGCCCCACCTCCTTCCACGCCTTGTAGGGCGCCGAGGTCGCCGCCACCTCCACGCCGGCCGGGTTGGTCCACACCTGCTCCATCCCCCACGGCCCCACCCCATAGACCAGCGACAGCCCGCCCACCAGCATCCACAGGGCGAGGCGCGGCCCCACCAGGGCGCCAGCGGCGATCATCACGGGGTTGTGCTCGAGGACCATCAGCCACTCCGAGGGCTTGTACTGCGCCACCCCCTCCGCCGTCTTGTGCGTCCCCGGCGTCCACAGGAAGGCGTCAAAGACGTGCGTCTCCGCCGTCCAGAGGGCGGCGCGGACCGTCATCTCGAGGCCGGTGGCGGCGTCCTTGACCCGCGTCGCCACGAGCTGCAGCTCGATCAAGATGGGGAAGCACGCCCCAAAGAGCGCCGAGAGCGCCAGGGCGCGCGCCTTGACGATGGCCTCCTTGCCCTCCGAGTAGAGCGAGTGGAGGGTGGTGGCGGCGGCGGTGCCCGAGGGGAACTTGAGGCGCTCGTGGTTGATGAGGTTGCGCTTCATGGGAATCGCCATCACCGTCCCGAGCGCCCCGAGGAGGGCGGTCCACAGCGCGAGGGCGGTGGCGGGCAGGTGCTGCCCCTGCGGATTTTGCTCGCTCGCCGACAGCATCAGCAGCGCCGCGATCGCCGACACCATCGTCCCCCCTGTGGCGTAGCCCGCCGACGAGGCGGTGGACTGCATGCAGTTGGTCTCGAGAATCGTCATGGGCGTCTTGGCGATGCCCAGCGACAAGAACAGGCTCCACAGCGCGTAGGAGAGGATGCACGCCGTGATCGCCACGCCGAGTCCCCAGCCGGTCTTGAGCCCAATGTAGAGGTTGGTGAAGGCCAGCAAGAACCCCAGGGCGGAGCCCATGAGGATCGCGCGCCAGGTGAGCTGCGGGAACTCGGCGCCGCGGTACACCTCGCGGTACCAGCGCCCCTCGTCGTAGTCGAGCGTCTGGTCGGGGCTCAGGGCGTTGGGGGTGAACTTCTGCGACTCCGCCTCATCCTGAGGCGGGCGTTGGAGGATCGACACGGGGAGACTCCTGCGAGGCGGG
>VGTA01000156.1 GCA_016874875.1 Deltaproteobacteria bacterium
GGCGCGCCGCGGGCGCTAGCGCTATCGCTATCGCTATCGCCTAAAGAGCGACGCGAGGAGCCCCTTCTTCTCTGCGGGCGCCGGGGGGGCGAACGGCAGCTTCTCCACGAGCACCGACGCGAGGTCGGCGAACGCGCGCGCCTGAGGGCTCTCGGGCTCGCTCACCGACACCGGGCGCCCCTCATCGCCGCTGCGCTGCGTCTTGTCGTCGAGCGGCAGCCGCGCCACCACCTGCGTCCCGAACTGCACGCACATCCGCTCCGTGCCGCCCTGGTTGAACGGCGCGTGCTCGTGCCCGCACTTGACGCACACGTAGTAGCTCATGTTCTCCACCACGCCGAGGATGGGGATGTCCACCTTGCGGAACATCTGCATGCCCTTGATGGTGTCCGCCACCGCCAGCTCGCTCGGCGTGGTCACCATCAGCGCCCCCGTCAGCGACACCGACTGCGTCAGCGTCAGCTGCGCGTCCCCCGTCCCCGGCGGCAGGTCGATGATCAGGTAGTCGAGCTCCCCCCACTCCGTGTCCTCGAGGAACTGCTTGACGATGGACCCCACGATGGGCCCACGCCAGATCACGGGCGTCTGCTCGTCGATCAAGAAGCCGATCGACATCACCTTCACCCCGTACGCCTCCACGGGCAAGAAGCGCTTCTTGTCGGCGTCCGTCTTGACCTTAGAGCCCGCCACCCCAAACAAAATCGGCGCCGAGGGCCCATAGAGGTCGATGTCGCAGAGCCCCACGCGCGCCCCCTTAGCGCGGAGGCTGATCGCGAGATTCGCCGCCACCGTGGACTTCCCCACGCCCCCCTTGCCGCTGCCCACCGCCACGAGGTGCTTCACCTGCCGCACGCCGCCGGGGGCGGCGGGGGCGGCGGGGGCGGCGGGGGCGGCGGGGGCGGCGGGGGCGGGGGCGGGGGCTGACCGCGCCGCCCGCGCGCCCTGCGCCCCGCCGCCGTACGTGCTCAGCCCCGGCTCGCTCACCGGGGCCCGCGGCGCCCCCTCCGGCGCCTCCACCTCGATCTCTACGTCCGCCACCCCCTCGAGCTTCACCAGCGCGTCATAGACCTCGTCCTCGATGGCGTGGCGGACGTCGCGCGAGACCGGCGCCGTGAAGGTGAGGGTGAGGCGCACCTGGCCGCCCGCGGCCTCAAGGGCGCTCACGCAGCCCGTGGAGATGATGTCGCCCTCCTGGGAAGGGTGCGCGATCTGCGCGAGGCGCGCCTTCAGCTGTTCCATCATGAGGTCACTCCTTCAGAGGGTCGCCCCCACAGAGGCGCCCGAGAGAGCGCGCGCCGTCCGCAGGCGCGCGGTTACACCTCATAGCACAGCGGTGACCCCTTGTCGCCCTCATTGTCTTACTGTGGGTCTCACTGTGGGTCTCACTGTGGGTCTCACTGTGGGTCTCACTGTGGGTCTCACTGTGGGTCTCACTGTGGGTCTCACTGTGAGCGCGGCGCGCCCTGGATCAGAGTCTGAGGCGCGCGAGGAGGCGGGCGCCGTAGAGCGCCTCGGCGCCCACGCCGCCCTCCCCCTGCAGCCCCGCCCCTGGGAGCAGCGCCCCGCCCTCCGCCCCCAACATCAGCTCCGCCCCCCCCACCACCAGCGTCCCGCGCACCCCCACGTCCGCCTCCACACCCAAGAAGCGCTCCCCCGCGCGCGAGCCGAGCAGGTTGGCGGGATAGCCGCCGTTGAAGCGCGAGTTGCGGGGGTCCGCCACCGGCACCTCCCCCCACGCCAAGAGCGGCCCGCCGTAGACCTCCACGCCGCGCGCGAGGCGGAACCAGCCGCGGGGGAACACCGCGTAGGTGTTGGAGACGCTGCGGCGCGTGGGGAAGCGGTCGAGGTCCTCATTGGGGGAGCCCACCAGGTCCGGGTCCGCCGCGGTGATGGGCGCGCGCGCGCTCTGGGCGCTCAGCACGTGACGGAACAGCAAGAGGCCCATCTCAAAATTGGGGTCCGCCCGAAACGCGTTCTGCCGCCCATCGTCAAAGTTCTGATCCCCCGACGCCGCCACAAAATCCACCACGCCGCCCCCGCGCGGACTCGTGAGCTTGAGGCGCGCGGCGAGCGCCGCCTGCACCACCTCGTTCACGCGGTGCTCGGGGGACGGCGCCAGCGTCGTGTCGCCCTGAATCCACACGCCCTCCGCCTCCAGCTCCAGCTTGAGGCGCTCCGCCAGCGGCCAGTACCAGCGCGCGTAGATGTCCCCCACCCACACGTCGGTGCGCTTGTCGCGCGGCTGCGACGACGAGGCGGGGATGTCCTGGTGGCGGCGCACCACATACGCCCCCACCTGCCGCTGCTGCTGGAAGCCCCACACCACCGCCGCCAGCGCCTGCTCCGCGCGGTCGCCCGGCAGCATGATGTCGTCGCCCTGCACGCGGTCCACCCCCACCGACGCCAGCAGCGGCCGCCCGAGGACGCGGTGGGGCCCCGTGGCCGCCATCGCGCGCAGCACCCGGTCTCCCCCGCGCGGGTCGCCAAAGTAGGCGCTCCCCGGCGCCCAGCCGTGCGCGCCGTCGTTGGCGAGGAGCCCCAGCCCCCAGTGACTCGTCATGTAGCCGCCCTGCAGCGTGAGGACGCTCGCGAACGACACGGCGCCGTACGCCTGGCGCAGCGTGAGGTCCGCGCGCGGCTCCGACAGCGGCAGCCCCACCCCCCGCGCGCTCGCCTCGCCCCCCGCCAGGACGCCCGAGGTGATGTCCTGCTCGTAGTGGGCTTGAAAGAAGAGCGGCGAGAGCGCCTTGCGGGTGTCGATGTTGGCGCCCACGCGCGCCTGAAGGTCGTAGGCCGCCCCCGGCGCGTAGCGGACGGGGGTGCCCACGGGGACGGAGTCCCCGAGCGGCACGGGGTCAAAGGCCAGCGCGGAGAGCGCGACCTGCGCGGGCAGCTCAAAGCGCACGCCCTGGAGCGCGAAGCGCGTGACGGGGGTGTACTCGTCGCGCGCGCCCACCACCAGGTGCGCGTGCGGGTAGCGCGGCGACACGTCGAGGGGCGCGGGGGCGACGGCGGGCGCGGGCGCGGCGGCGGCGGCGGTGGGCGAGAGCGCGCACGCGCTCAGGAGGAGGGTGACCTTGAGACTCTTCATATAGCTCTTCATATGGCTCTTCATATGGCTCTTCATATGGCTCTTCATATGGACCAGAGCGCTCCAGACGCGAGGAGCGATGGGCGGGGGGCGAGGGGCGAGGGGCTGGGGGTGAGCGGGCGCGCCGCCACCCACTCGCCCGACGAGCTGAGCACGTAGGGGCTCCAGAAGCCGAGGCGGACGAAGCGCGCCACGTCCGGCGCGTCAAAGCGCCCGAGGTGCAAGAACTTCACCTTGAGGAGGTGCACGTCCCGCCCCGCCTCCTCGCCCTCGAGGGCGGTGGTGACCTTCATCCACTGGTCGAGCCCCTGCACCACCTTGCGGAGGTCGTTGCGCGCGTAGGCGCTCATCACCTGCTCAAAGGAGCGCGCGCGCTGCGCGAGCTGCTGCGCGAACGCCACCGCCGGCTGCGCCAGCTCGAGGGCGTCGGGGGCGGAGCCGAGGGCGCTCAGCGAGCGCCGCGCGCCCAGGTAATCACAGATGAGCACCTCGCGCTCCGCCGCCGACGACGCGCCCTCCTGCACCGTCACCAGCCACGCCGCGCGCCCCTCCTCGGAGAGCGTGGGGTGGTAGAGGTTCGCCACCCCGTCTACGGGGAGCGCGGCGAGGGGCGACGTCAGCGAGACCACCGACAGGAGCTTGCCGTCCATCATCGGGCGCAGCGTCAGCGACGCGCGCGCCGGGCGCGACGCCGCGTCCTGAATCGCCGCCGAGAGCTCCCCGATGAGCCCCTCCCCCGCGAACAGCACGCGCGCGCCCAGGCGCGCCGCCCACCGCGCCCACGACCAGAGCGACGGCGCGCAGGACTCCACCACCACCGTCACGCTCGCAAAAGGGGCGACGTCGCGGTCCTGCGGGAGCGCGTAGGTGCCCGAGGACGCCAAGACCACCAGGAGGTGCTGCGCGCGCTCGTCGCGCGGCGGGCGCGCCTCTTCTCCGGGGGGGGCGGCGAGCGCCTTCGTCACGTCGAGCTCGAGCTCCATGGTGGCCTCGAGCTCATCCCCCAACGACAGCTCACCCGCCACCCCGCGCAGCTGCGCGCTGAGGGCGCTCGTCGGCGCGGCGAGGTCCGCGAGGGCGCGCGCCCCCGCTGGCTGCCCGAGGAGGTCGAGGGCGCGCGGCGCGCCGTCGATGGCGGCGAGGTCCCAGGCGTCCTGCAGCGCGGCGCGCGTGGCCTCGCCCACGGCGCCCGAGGTCGCCACCACCCACCGCACCTCCCCGGCGGCGCGCGCGCCGCCCGAGGCGTCGAGGGAGAGGACGAGCTGCGTGGGCGCCCCCTGCGGGCGGGCGGCGCGGGACTGGAGCGTGTAGCGGAGTGCGGAGAGGGGGGCGCTCACGGTGCGTCCTCCTGGGCGGCGTGGAGGCGGAGGACGACGCACGAGATGTTGTCGCCGCCGCCCCCCGCGTTGGCGAGGGCGATGAGGTCAAAGGCGGCCTTGGGGGCGCTGAAGGCGCCCTCCACCGCCGCGAGCATGCGGCGCTCCGCGTCCTCCTCGTCGAGGCCGGCGTAGTCGGGGATGCCGTCGGAGCAGAGCAGGAGCGTGTCGCCCGGGAGGAGGCGCAGGAGGGTGAGCTGCGGGTGGACGGGCACGGGCACGAGCCCCCCCTCCGCGCTCTTCTTGAACTCCCCCACGCAGTTCACGAGGGCCGCCGACGAGGGGGCCTGAGAGGCCTGCGAGGGCGTCTGCCCGAGCTGCATCAGGTGCGTGGCGAGGTCGTCGTCCACCATCAGGCTGCAGATGTGGCCGTCGCGAATCAGGTAGATGCGACTGTCCCCCATCGACGCCAAGAGCGCCGAGTCTCCCTCGAGGAGCGCGATGACCGCCGTGGCCGCCATGATTCCCTCGGGCGGCCCTCGGAAGACGGGCTGCGTGGCGCTCACGTGCTCCCCGATGCGCCTGTTAGCCTCATTGAGCAGGTCGGTGAGCACGCGCGGCGAGAGCCCGGTGCCGCGCTGGAGCGACGAGAGCGACACCTCCGAGAGCGT
This sequence comes from Deltaproteobacteria bacterium, assembly GCA_016874875.1. GTDB lineage: Bacteria > Myxococcota_A > Bradymonadia > UBA7976 > VGTA01 > VGTA01. The sequence continues at coordinate 5,079 of VGTA01000156.1, forward strand.
CTCCTCGTCCTCCTGCGTCGTCGGGGCGCTGCTGAGCGCCTCCCACGCCTCAAAGGAGGCCTGGCGCACGTAGCCGCTGGCGATGTCGCCGGATCCGTGCTCGGAGATGCTCACCCCGTCGGTCACCACAAACAGCCCGCGCTCCGTCTCGGGCTGGTAGCCCAAGAAGATATCGTCTTGGTTGGTGGGGTTGTACTGGCCCTTGAGGAGGCCCACGTGGATGTCGTGCCCCACCTCTACGTGGAGCGCGGCGGACCGCTTGGCGGCGCGGCGGGCGGCGCAGCGCACCGCCCAGCGCAGGGCGCCGCGCAGCGCCGCCGCGTCGGCGTAGCGGCGGCGCGGGGAGGGGGAGGTGGCGCGGCGCACCACCGCCACCAGCTCGGGGCTGAGGCAGGGGTGGTACACGCTGGGCGAGGGGAGGCGGTGGCTGGGGCGGCGCGCCTCGTGGAGCGGCGGCGAGCCCGTGAGGGCGTAGAAGAGCCACATGCCCACGCTGAACACGTCGGCCTCCGCCCCGGGCGCGGCGTGGAAGTGCCCGTAGGACTCCGGCGGCGAGTAGCCGAGGTGCGCGAGGTGCTCGGCGGAGGACATCGAGAGGGGGCGGCGCTGCGCGAGCAGGTCGAGCGCCCAGCGCGGGCGCGCCCGCGGCCCCTCCGCGCTCCCCTCCACGCACAGGTGCTCGGGGTGGAGGGCGCCGAGCGTGAGGCCCGCGGCGTGGATTCGCTCTAGGAGGCGCAGCAGCGGCTCGGCGCGCTCCACGAGCTGCGCGGTGGTCACGGCGGCGTTGTCGGAGGTGGGGTGGTTGATCGCTGACTCGTCGGGGCTCGCCTGCGGCGCCGCGCCCTCGCGGCGGAGCCACCGGGGGGCGCGGGCGGCGCGCCCCTGCGCGGCGTCGCGGGCGAAGGCGGCGAGGGCGGCGGGCGGGACGAGGGGTGGGGCGCCGGGGGCGGGGGCGGCGAGGACCGCCCACTCCCCCTGCGCGCTCAGGGCCGCCGCCGCGGGCGCCACGTCGGGGGCGAGCGCCTCCCAGGCGCTCACGGCGAGGCGCCGGCGCTCCACGAGCGCGCGCGCCTGCGCAGCGGGGGCGACCCACACCTCGAGCTCGCGGCGCTCGCCCTCGACGTCGGCGGCAGCGCCAATAAAGACAGCGTACTCGAGGCCCGCCTCCACGCGGTGCGCGAGGCGCTGGGTGAGGAGCGCGGCGGGGGCCGCGCCCACGCGGTCACCCAGCTCCGGCCAGCGCCCCTCGGCGCGCGCGGCGGGGGCGGGGGGCTCTTCGCTGAAGAGGACGGGGGGGGTGGGGTGTGCTTGCTCGCTCATATCACCTGCTCTGCTCCCTGCGGCCCGACCGCCTAATCATCTGATCGCCTGATGTCTTGATCGTCTTGATCGTCCTGATCGTCTTGATGACGGGTAGGCCTGCCCGTTCGCTCACGCGTTCGCGCCTTATAGTCAAAAGCCGCCTCTCCGCACAAGAGCCAAGCGCGGGCGAGGGCAGGAGAGGTGTGAGCCCGCGCAGTGATCTCAGGGCGCGCCGATGGACGCGGCGTCGAGCTGCGCGCACACATCGCCCTCGGCGCAGGTCAAGAGGAGGGGCTCCGAGGGCTCTGAGCGGCGCTTGGTGGGCGCGTCAGAGGCGACCACGTAGACAAAGTAGTCGTAGCCGAGCTCGAGGCCCAAGCCGAGCGTGGTGGTGGACACCTCCACGTCGATGACGTCCACCACCTCGCCGCCGCGCACCTGCACCACCACCACGCGGTACGACGTGGCGCCCTCCACGGCGCCCCAAGAGAGCGACACGTAGCTCGTCTCCTTGCCCTCGAGCGGCGCCGCGCCGTCGAGGGTGAGGGTGGGTGTGGGCAAGAAGCCCGTCTCGCGGCCGCAGACGAGGCAGCCCGTGAGGTCCCAAGGGGCGCCGCGCCCCTGCGGCGAGAGGTCGTCGCTGACGAAATCGAGGTAGAGCGAGCGCAGCCCCGCCGCGC
>VGTA01000157.1 GCA_016874875.1 Deltaproteobacteria bacterium
GGGGGGGGCGGGGGAGGCCGCGGGGGGGGCGCTCGACGCGCCCGCGGGCGTCGCCGCGCCGCGCCCGCCCTCCATCTGCGGGGACGCGGTGGTGGGCGAGGGGGAGGAGTGCGACGACGGCGGGCGCGCGGAGGGCGATGGCTGTGACGCGGCGTGCCGGCGTGAGGTGTGCGGGAACGGGGTGCTGCAGCGCGCGGAGCGGTGTGATGACGGGGCGCGCAACAGCGACGTCACGCCCAACGCCTGCCGCGGCGACTGCCGCCCCGCCCGCTGCGGCGACGCGGTGGTGGACCGGGGCGAGGCGTGCGATGACGGCGACGGCGACCCCCTAGACGCCTGCTTGCCCTCCTGTGCCCTGGCGCGCTGCGGCGACGGGCTGCTGCGCGCGGACCTCGCGGAGGGCGACGTGGGCTATGAGGTCTGTGATGAGGGGGCGCTCAACAGCGACGTCGCCCCCAACGCGTGCCGCGCCGACTGCCGCCCCGCCCGCTGCGGCGACGCGGTGGTGGACGCCGGCGAGGAGTGCGACCTCGGCGCGCTCAACAGCAGCGCGCGCGACTCGGGCGCCTCGTGCCGCGATGACTGCCGCCGCCCTCGCTGCGGCGACGGCGTGGATGACGGGCGCGCGGCGTGCGCGGCGGCGCTCCCCTCCGACCCGCCCGCGCCGCTGTGCGGCAACGGCGTCCTCGATGACGGCGAGGAGTGCGACGCCGGCGCGCTCAACACCGACGCCCCCGCCGAGGGGCCCGCTGACGCGACCGCCCCCCTCGCGTGTCGCCCCTCGTGCGCGCTCTCGCGCTGCGGGGACGGGGTGCGCGACGCGCGCGAGGAGTGCGACCGCGACGACTCGCCCGCCTGCCCTTATGGGGTGGAGGGCTGTGAGCGCTGCGCGCAGGAGTCCTGCCGCCTCGTGGCGGGGCGCGCCTCCTTCTGCGGTGACGGGCGCCTCGACCGGCGCGAGCTGTGCGATGACGGCAACGCCGTGGGGGGGGATGGCTGCTCGCCGCGCTGTGAGCCCGAGGCCCTGCGCTGCGGCGACGGCGCGCTCGACGTCGGCGAGGAGTGCGATGACGGCAACGCCCTCGACGGTGACGGCTGCGCCTTTGACTGCAGGTCGGAGTGTGGCGACGGGCGCCTCGACGCCGGGGAGGAGTGCGATGAGGGCGAGCGCAACCAGCGCGGCCTCTGCGACCTGTCGTGCTCGTGGGGGGCGTACGCGCTGCTGAGCGGCGAGGGGGCGGGGGCGCGCCGCCAGGTGGGGGCGCTCCCCCTGCCGCCGCCGGGCGCCGCGCCCGCCGGCGACCTCGACCTCCTCTACTCCGATGTCTTGCGACTCCAGGTGGACGGCCCGTCGCTGCTGCGCGTGTGCCTCACCAGCCCCGTCTCTCAGGGGCCCCTCGGCGCTGACGTGGTGGTGGTGAGCGCGTCGAGCGGCGCGCCCCTCTCGCCCCTCTCGGAGGCGGAGGCGGGCGCGCTCGAGGAGGGCTGCGTGGCGTTCTCGGCGGGGCGGGGGGAGGCGCGCGTTGAGCTGCGCGCGGCGGAGGGGGTGAGCGCCGCCACGCGCCCGGAGCTCTTTGCGCCGCGCGCGCCGCGCGCCCTCACCTACGCCGCGGAGGTGCGCCTCACGCAGGACCTCTCGGGGGCCCTCGCGCGCACCGCGGCGGCGCTGCCGCGCTCGGCGCGCGGGCGCGCGCCCGCCGGCGGCGATGACCACTACTCGCTCACCCTCTCGCGCGACGCCCGCGTGGCGCTCCGCGCCAGCCTCGACGGCGACGGCGGGTGCGGCGGGGTGGTGGGCGCGCCCGACCCGCGCGGCGCGCCCGCGGGCGCCCTCGCGCGCCCAGCGCTGAGCGTGTATCGCGTGGAGGGCGGGCGCCTCGGCGCGCTCTTCTTGAGCGAGCGCCCTCACGACGCCGCCCTCGCCGCGGCGCGCGCCTGCTCGGTGGTGTGGCGCGACGCCCCCTGGCCCGCCGGGGAGTACCGCGTGGTGGCGCGCGCCGCCGACCCCGCCCTCCCCGCCGCGCCCTACGTGCTCGACGCCGCCGCCTGGGGCGCCGCCGACGCCGCGCCGAGCGACGCGGCCCTCACCCGCGTGGCGGCGCGCGGCGCCTCTGGGTGGCGTGACGCGCTCCCGCCCCTCGCCGCGCCCCTCGCCGCCGCGCTCGGCGGGGGGGACCCGCGCCGCCTCGCGGGGGCGCGCCGGTACCTGCTGAGCGTGCCCGCGGGCGGGCGCGAGCGCCTTCGCGCCTCGCTGGCGGGCCTCCGCGATGGTCCCGCCGTCGCCATTTCGCTGTGGGCGCTCGACGGGGCGGGGGCGCTCGCGCGCGAGCTGGCGTCGCGCGCCTCGCGGCTCGATGTGGAGCTCGCGGGGGGAGACTACGCGGTGGTGGTGTCGCACCTCCTCCCCGGCGAGGTGCCCCCAAGCGCCCCCTTTAGCGACGCGGTGGACCCGGCGACGCACGCCGCGCGCGCCGCGCTCCCCTACTCGCTCCTGCTCGACCTCGGCGCGCGGGTGGAGGGCGGCGGGCGCGCGGCGGGCGGCGTGCGCCTCGCCCCGCCCGCCGACGCGCCCCTAGAGGCGCGCAAGGCGCTCGGGGCGGGCGAGGAGGGGGCCCCGGAGGGGGCGGGGGCGGCGGAGGGGGCGTGGGCGGGGGGGCTCTGGATGGAGGCGCCGCGGGCGGAGGGGGCGCCCCTCGTGGGCGACCGCCAGTACCTGATCGCCGCCGCCGTGAGCGCGGACGACCCGGCGCGCCTAGCGCCGCAGCGCGTGCGGCTCGCGCTCTCCCCGGCCGCCCACGACGCCTCGGGCGCGCCCCTGACCCCCTGCGCCCTCGGGGGGCTGCCGCTCCGCTACGCCGTGTGGCTGAGCGGCCCCGCCCTCGCCGCGCCGGTGGACATCGCGGACCCGGCGGTGGACGCGTCGGCGCTGGCGCGCGGCGGGGTGGCGCTCTTGGGCGATAGGGCGCTCTTGGGTGATGAGGCGCTCTTGGGCGATGGGGCGCCGCCCTGCGCCCTGTCGCGCGCGCTCTCGCTGCCCCCCGGGGAGCACGCCCTGCGCGTCACGCTCGCGCTCTCCCCCGAGGCGCTCGCCGCCCTCTCCCCCGAGGCGCGCGCGTCCCTGCTCCCCGCCGCGGGCGCCGCGCCGCCGCCCCTCGCCGCGCCGTTCACCCTCGCCGTGGGCCTCCCGGACCGCTGCGGGGACGGCGCGGTGGGGGGCGTGGAGGAGTGCGATGACGGCAACGCGAGCGATGATGACGCTTGTACGCGCGCCTGCCTCCGGCGCGCGGTGTGCGGTGACGGCGTCGTGGAGGCGGCGCTGGGCGAGGCGTGCGATGACGGCAACCTCGCGCCCCTGGACGGCTGCTCGCCTCGCTGCGCCCTCTGCGGGGACGGCGTGGTGGAGCGCGACGAGCCCTGCGACCGCGGCGGGCTCGGCGGCGCCCCCCTCGACCCCGCCTGCGACGCGCTCTGCACCCCTCGCGCGCTCACCCTCCCGGCGGCGAGCGGCGTGGGGCCCCTCGCCGCGGTGGACGTGGGCGCGCTCGACGTCTATACCCTGCGCCTCCGCCCAGAGGCCGCCGTCGAGGTGCGCACGCTCGGCTGCGAGGACGCCGCCGGGGCGCGGGTGGCCGACACCACCCTGCGCGTCCTCGACGCCTCGGGCGCCCTGCTCGCGAGCGCGGATGACGACGCGGCGGGGGCGGGGGGCGCGGGCTCGGCGTGCGCGGCGGCGTCGTTCTACTCGGAGGGGGGCGGCTGGGTCACCGTGGAGGTGGGGGGCTTCCGCGGCGCCGCCGCGGTGGGCTACCGCCTCTCCGTGGAGCAGCGCGTGGAGGTCATCAGCGACGAGGGCGGCCTCGCCGCGCGCGCCCCGCGCGGCCCCCGCCGCGACCCCGATGACCCCACGGGCGCCACCCTCACCCTCCGCGGCGCCCTCTCGCGCGCCGCCGACGAGCGCCACGCGGTGCGCCTCACGGCGAGCGTGCAGGGCTATATGAGCGTGGCGGTCCGCCGCCCCTCGCCCGCCGCCCCCTGCCCGAGTCGCGCGGTGGTGGTGGGCTTCACCGATGAGCTCGGCGACCTCGCGCCCGTCGCGCTCGCCCCCGCCACGCCGGAGGAGCGCGCGGCGGACCCCCTGCTGTGCGCCGCGCTCCCGAGCCGCCGCTGGGAGGCGCGCCGCTACGAGCTGCTCCTCTCCTCGCCCGTGGAGGAGGGCGCCGCCGCCGACGCCGAGGCGCCCTACGCCCTCGTCTTTTCGCTCACGCCCCCGGTGTGCGGCAACGGGGCGCGGGAGCGCGGGGAGGCGTGTGACCTCGGGGCGCTCAACAGCGACTTTACGCCCGGGAGCACCTCCGGGATCTCCGCCTCGGTGGACGTGTGCCGCGCGACGTGCGCGCTGCCCTCGTGCGGTGACGGCGTGGTGGACCAGGGCGAGGAGTGCGACGACCCGCGGGGACTCACGGGCGGGCGCTGCCGCGCCTCTTGCGTGCGCGCGTTCTGCGGCGACGGCGTGCGGGACGCCGACGAGGAGTGCGACGAGGGCGCCGCCAACGCCCTGAGCGCCTCCTGTCTCCCCTCCTGCCGCGCCGCGCGCTGCGGGGACGGTCTGCTGCGCGCGGGCGTGGGCGCGCAGGGGCTCGCGGCGGAGGCCTGCGATGACGGCAACGGCGACTCGGGGGATGGCTGCGACGCGGCGTGCCGCGCCGAGGTGCGCTGCCCCAGCGGCGCGCTCGTCCTCGACCCCGCCTCCTGCCCCCCTGCGCCCCCGGCGCCCGTGTGCGGGGACGGGGCGCGCCAGGAGGGCGAGGGCTGCGATGATGGGAATCTCGGCGACGGGGACGGCTGTGACGCGCGCTGCGCCCTTGAGCGGGTGCAGGTGCCGCGCGGGGTGGCGCGCGTCGCCTCCGGGGCGCTCCACCGCTACGAGCTCGCCCTCGACGGCGCCGGCGCGCTTGAGCTCGAGACGGAGTGCGGTGACGCCGACACCGTGCTCACCCTCTCGCTGCTCGACCCGGGCACTGGGCGCGTGGCGCAGGCGCTGTCCTCCAATGACGACGCGAGTCCCGCCACCCGCTGCTCGCGCCTCTCGCTGCCCGTCTACCGCGCCGGGCGCTACCTCGCCGAGGTCCGCGCGTATGGCGCAGAGCCCCTCGCGCCCTACACGCTCGTGGCGCGCTTCACGCGTGACCTCTCGGCGGGGGGGCCGCTCGCGGGCGCCCTGCCCCCCGGCGGCTCCGACGTGTATGAGGTGTCGCTCTACGATCACCTCCACAGGCGCCTCTCGGTGGAGGCGTCGCCGGCGGGGGCGCCGGTGCGCGTCGCCGTCGTCTCCTCCCTCGCCGAGGCGCTCGCCCCCCCCGCCGCCGCGCTCGGCCCCCTGCCCGCCTCCCTGCTCTTGAGCGCTGAGCTCCCCGGCGACCCCTTTGTGGCGCAGGGGCGGGCGTGGCCGGCGGCGCGCGCGCCGGGGGCGCGCGTCTACCTGGTGGTGGAGCGCGCCCCAGAGGCGCAGGGGGCGGCGCCCGTGAGCTACTCGCTGCGCCTCTCGCCGCGCTGCGGGGACGGCGTGGTGGACCGCGCCGCCGAGGCGCTGCCCGGCGCGGTGGGCCTCACGGCGGTGGGGGAGGAGTGCGATGACGGCGGCGTGGAGGACGGGGACGGCTGCTCGGCGTGGTGCCGCTTGGAGCGTGACCTCTGCGGCAATGGCGTCGTGGAGGAGGGCGAGCAGTGCGACGGCGGGCACCTGCTCGCCGACGTGAACGTCTCGCCGCGTTTCGCGCTGCCCGCCCCCGCGGACCCCAACGCCCCCGCGCCGCCCAACAGCATGGCGGCGGGGGCGCTCCTCTACCTCGACGCCGCCGCGGTCCGCGAGGGGGAGGTGGCGCAGCTGGTGATCGACACCACCGCGCTCTCGGCGGAGGTGCTCCCGGCGGCGCTCCGCAGGCGCGAGGTGTTCTATATGCCGCGCCACTTCACCAACCCCGCCGACCTCGCCCCCCTCGCCGCGGAGATCAACCGCCTCTTCTCGCCCGCCCTCAGGGCCTGGGGGCGCGGCGCGGAGCTGAGCGTGGTGGCGCAGGTGGGGCGGCAGTGGGAGCGCGTGGAGCTCTCCACCAACCTCGAGGGCGGCCCGTGGCGCGTGGCGCCCCTCGCGCCGCTCTGCGACGAGCGCTGCACGCCCCGCCTGCAGCGCCTCTCTGTGGCGCCCCGCGAGGTGAGCGGCGCCCCCGTGCGAGTCATCGAGGGGGCCGTGCCGCCGAGCGGGCGAGATGACGTGCTCTTGAGCGTCTCGGGCCCGAGCGCGCTCACCGCCTTCACCACGGGCTGCGCCGCGGGGGGCGTTGAGGTGGACACCACCCTCACCCTCTCCCGCCTCACCCTCGGCGCGCCTGTAGAGCTGGCGAGCAGCGACGACGTGGCCCTCGCGCGGGTGAACGCCCCGCCCGGCCTCAGCCCCGATGGCCCCTTCTGCTCTCTGCTCAGCGCGGAGCTGCCGCAGGGGGAGTACCTGCTCTCGGCGCGCGGCTATCTCGGCTCGGCGCTCGAGCGCTATCAGCTCAACGTGCTCCTCGAGCGCAAGAGTCCGGTGCCCGCGGCGGTGACGAGCGTGAGCGGGTCGTCCGCCCTGCTGTATGATGAGCTCGTGGGGCGCTTCTCCTCGGAGTCCTACGCGCTCGGCGTGCGCCTCACGGACGGAGAGTCGCCGCTCCTCCGCCTGATGCCCTCGCTGCCGGGGGGGGCGCAGATGCGCTCATGCCCAACCCCAGAGCCGGGGTACGCGGCGCTCGTCTCCTTGCCGACGCCGCCGGGGACCTGCGTCCCGTCCGGCGGCGCCGCCGCGTACTCTTTTGGGCTGCGGCAGGAGGCGGAGCAGCGCGTCACGCTGGCGCTGAGCGATTCGCTCGCCGCCCTCTATCGCGACGCAGGGGTGCTGCGCTACTCGTATCAGCTGTGCAACACGGGCTCCTGCCTCAGCGACCAGCCCCTCTGCGGCAACGGGCGCCCCAACCCAGGGGAGCAGTGCGATGACGCCAACCGCGTCGACGACGACGAGT
>VGTA01000158.1 GCA_016874875.1 Deltaproteobacteria bacterium
TGGGCGTGAGAGAGAGGATCATCTGTAACCCTTTGGCGCCCCAGTTCACAAGAGAGGAGCGGCGCAAGAGGGCGCAGGCCTCCATCAGAGGGCGGCGCCGCTCAGGGCGTGAGGAGCAGGACAGGCGAGGGGGGAGCCACCAGCCGATACGATGTGCTGCGCCCCCCCGCCTCCTCGCGCTCAAGGACGCCCCGCGCGATGAGGTCGTTGATGTCGCGCGCGGCGGTGTCGTGGGAGCACTTGCACAGCTTGGCCCACTTGGAGGTCTTGAGCTTGCCAACAAAATCGCCAAGGAGCAGCTTGAGCATCTGCCGCTGGCGCTCGTTGAGGGGCGTCTCGCGGTGCGCCTCCCAAAAGAGCGCGCGCGCAAACACCCGCTCAAGCGCCTGCGCGCTGTGGACGAGCGCGCCCTCAAGGCAGCTCAGGTACCACGTGAGCCAAGACGTGATGTCTAGGGTGCCCCGCTGCGCCATCTCAAGATGCTGATAGTACTCGCTCTTCTTGCGCTCTATCTGCGCTGACACGCTGTAAAATCTAAACGGCACGCGATCCGAGCGGGTGAGGAGCAGATCGGAGAGGGCGCGCGCGACCCGCCCGTTGCCGTCCTCAAAGGGGTGGATCGTTAAAAACCAGAGATGCGCGACCCCTGACTTGATGAGCGGCTCAAGCTCGCTCGTGTTCAGCCAGCTCACGAGGCGCGCCATCTCACCCTCAACGGCGGTGGCGGGGGGCGCCTCAAAGTGGAGGCGCTCCCGCCCCATTCCACCCGACACGACCTGCATCGGCCCGTCGAGGTCTGCGCGCCAGGCGCCCACGGCGATCTGGTGGAGCCCTGAGCGCCCCGTTGGGAAGAGCGCCCCGTGCCACCCAAACAGCCTCTCAGCCGTGATCGGCTGATCAAAGCCCTCCGTCGCGTCGAGCATCATCTCAACCACCCCGTCGATGTATCGGCTTGTGGGGCGCGCGTGCGGGAAGTCAACACCTAAGCGCTTGGCGATAGAGGAGCGCACCTCCTCTGTGTTGAGGTGGTTCCCCTCTATGGCGTTTGAGGTCAAGATGTCGAGCGCCAAGATCTCAAGCTGCGCCTCAAGCTGAACGGGGAACCCAGCCCACCGCGCGCGCCCTAAGAGCTGCCCTTGGAGGTGCCTCACCCTTGATATCTGCGGCGTGAGCAGGCGGTCGTCCCACGACCAGCGGGGCCAGTCGGCGCGCTGATAGATGTACATGGAGGCTCTCCTTGAGCAACAATCTCCTTATTTCGTGAGGAGAATCAGCATAAGATTCTCCGCGGTCAGCGGCGCGCGATCAAGCCCCCTACCTCAAGTGCGGGTCGATCAGCCCCCGCCGCACCGCGTACCGCGTGAGCCCCGCCACGTCATAGATCCCGAGCTTCTCCATCACCCGCGCCCGGTGGTGCTCCACCGTGCGCGCGCTAATATCGAGGAGGGCGCTGATCTCGCGGCTGGTGTGGCCCTGCGCCACGAAGGTGAGCACCTCGCGCTCGCGCGCCGTCAGCTCGGGCTGCTCCTGCGCCGCCTGCGCGCCGTGGCTCAAGAAGGTCTCGCCGCGCGCCACGCGGGCGATCGCCTCGGTGAGGTCGTGCAGCCCCGCGCCCTTGAGCAGATACCCGCAGGCCCCCGCCGCCACGGCGCGCTGCACCCAGACGGCGTCGTGGTACATGCTCAGGACCACGAACCGCGCGGCGCAGCCGCGGGCGCGCGCCTGCGCCATCACCTCTAGCCCGCCGAGCCCGGGGAGCCCGAGGTCGCAGAGGGCGACGTCGGGGCGGAGGGCGGCGAGCTGCTCTAGGGCGCTCAGCCCGTCCCCCGCCTCCCCCACCACCGCGAGGCCCGGCGTGGCGCTCAGGAGCGCCACGAGCCCCTGGCGGACGATGGTGTGGTCCTCGATCACGAGCACCCGCGTGGCGGGCGCGGCGGGGCTCGCGCTCATCGCTACGACCTGATTCGCTGCATGTCGGGGTCGTAGAGCGGGCGCAGCGAGAGGCGGGCGGGGTAGAGGGCGCCGTTGACCTCCGCCGTCCACGCGCCGGCGTCGAGCCACTCCTGCGTGACCTCCGCGCCGCCCCCCTCGACCATGGCGAGCCCCACGGCGCCGCCGAGCGTGTGCCCGTAGCTCGCGGCGCGCACGTAGCCGGCGGGGACGCCGTCGCGGCGCAGCACCTCGGCGTGGAACATGAGCGGCGCGGGGTCGAGCAGCAGCACCTGCGCGAGCCGGCGCGCGGCGGGGGCCGCCCTGTGGCGGCGCGCCGCCTCTTGGCCCACAAAGCCGCCCGGCTTGCTCAGGCGCACCGCGAAGCCGAGCCCCGCCTCGTAGGGGTTGTCGGTGTTGTCGATGTCGTGGCCGTAGTCGCGGTAGCCCTTCTCCATGCGGAGGGAGGCGAGCGCCTTGAGCCCCGCGTGGCGCAGCCCCACGGCGCGCCCCGCCGCCACGAGGCGGTCGTACACGTGCGTCGCCTGCTCGGCGGGGATGTAGAGCTCGTAGCCGAGCTCGCCCACGTAGGTGATGCGCACGCAGAGCGGGCGCGCGTACCCGAGCTCGATCTCCTGAGCGGCGCGGAAGGGGAAGGCGGCGTCGCTGAGGTCGGCGCTGGTGAGCGACTGGAGCAGCTCGCGCGAGCGGGGGCCCTGCACGTTGAGCTGCGCGTAGCCGCTGGTGACGTCGGTGACAAAGGCGTGGGCGTCGGCGGGGACGCCGCGGCGCAGGAGCGTCTCCACGTGGCGGAGCTGCGTGTCGGTGACCACCACCAAGAAGCGGTCAGCGGTGAGCTTGGTGACGGTGATGTCGGCCTCGAGGGTGCCGCGCGCGTTGAGGCACTGCGTGTAGGTGATCACGCCCTCTGGCCCGTCCACGTCGTTGGCGCAGAGGGCGTTGAGGCAGCGGCCCGCGTCGCGCCCCTGCACCAAGAACTTGCACATAAAGCTCATGTCGATGAGCCCCACGCCCTCGCGCACCGCGCGGTGCTCCTCCTCCCAGTACTTAAACCACGGCTCACGCTTAAAGCTGTGGCGCTCCACGCGCGCCTCCGCCGGGGTGGGCGCGTACCAGTCGGGGCTCTCCCAGCCGCTCACGTCCTTGAAGTAGGCGCCGGCGGCGGCGAGGCGGTCGTGCAGGGGGCTGCGCTTGGCGCCGCGCGCGCTCTCGAGCGGCTTGTAGGGGTAGTGGCACTTGTAGACCATGCCCAGGATCTCCGCCACGCGCGTGCGGCGGTACTCGGGGTTGCGCTGGTACACCTGCAGGCGGTCGATGTTGAAGCCCGTCACGTCGGCGCCGGGGTCGCCGGTCATGATCCAGTTGGCCACCAGCCGCCCCATGCCGCCGCCGGTGAGGATGCCGATGGAGTTCAGCCCCGCCGCCACAAAGTAGTTCCTCAGCTCCGGCGCCTCGCCCACGATGGGGCGCAGGTCGGGGGTGAAGCTCTCGGGGCCGCAGAAGAGCTTCTTGACGCCCACCTCGAGGGAGCAGGGCACGCGGCTCATCGCCTTCTCCAAGAAGGGCGCCATGCGGTCCCAGTCGGGCTTGATCTCGCCAAAGGAGAACCCCTCCGGAATCCCCCCCACCCTCCACGCCGCGCTCTCGGGCTCAAACATGCCCACCATGAGCCCGCCCACCTCCTGGCGGATATAAGTGTAGCTGCTGGGGTCCTCGAGGACGGGCATGCCCTGCGGGAGCCCCGGGATGTCGTCGGTGATCAGGTAGTAGTGCTCCGCCGCCTGGTTGGGCACGCTCACCCCCGACAGCTCCCCGAGCTGCCGCGCCCACATGCCCGCGCAGTTGACCACGTACTCCGCCTGGATGTCGCCGCGGGGGGTGCGGACGCCCGTCACGCGGTCCCCGCGCCGCAGCACGCCGGTGGCGGGCACCTGCTCGAGGATCGTGACGCCCTGCATGCGCGCGCCCTTGGCGAGCGCCATGGTCACGTCGATGGGGTTCACCACGCCGTCGTCCTTGACGTAGAAGCCCGCCTTGACGTCATCGACGCGCGCGAGCGGGAACAGGCGCTTGACCTCCTCGGGGCCGATCTCCTGCACGTCCACGCCGCAGTAGCGGTTGAAGGTGGACACGCGGCGGTACTCCTCGAGGCGGTCGAGGTCGGTGGCGACCTCGATGAAGCCGATCTTCTTGAGGCCCGTGGCGAGCCCCGTCTCCGCCTCGAGGCGCTCGTAGAGGTCGCGCGAGTACTTGCGCAGCTCGGTGGAGGTCTCGGAGGTGGAGCCGAACGTGACCATGAGGCCCGCGGCGTGCCAGGTGGTGCCGGAGGTGAGGCGGTCGCGCTCGATCAGCACCACGTCGCGCCACCCCGCGTGGGCGAGGTGGTAGGCGATGGAGCAGCCGATGATGCCGCCGCCGACGATGACGACGCGGGCGTCTTGGGGGAGCCCAGCAGCTCGCAGGGGGTCGCCGAGGTAGGGGGCGAGGGTGGAGAGGGTCATGAGCGGTGCTCGGGGGGGCGATGAGGGGGGGAGATCAGATCTAGTGGGTGGAGCGTGGCGTGTCAATCGCCTGCTGTCCGCAAGGCAGGGCGCCCGCCGTTGAGATGCCAGGGACAACGATACACCTCCAAAGGAGAGCCCTTATGAGCCTTGAGACCGCCCTCGTGATCGGTGGAGCCGTCGCGCTCGGTTATGCCATCAGCAAGCTGTGTGGTGTTGTAGAGAGCAGCAGCGTGGATGTGGACAGAATCAGAGATCAGATCCATCGCGCCCGCCGCGAAGAGCGCCGCCGCCTCCTCAGCGCGATGCGCGACAAGCACAACAAGGCCTTTGAGGCGTGGGTACAGCTCAAGGGCAAGGCGGACGCCTTTAGAGTCCGCTGTGATGAGGTGTATCGTGCGCTCAAGAGCAGCAGCCAGCAGGTGCGGCGAGAGCTGTCGAGGCGGCTCAAGGAGCTGAATGAGATGAAGCGGAAGGTCACAGCGGCCAAGCAGCGCGCGCACGCGGCGTGGCAGGGGCTGCGCAGCGCGTACCAGTCGGCGAAGGGTAGCTGTGTGTGATGTAGACGATGAGTGTGCTGTGAGGGACATTGTCTGTTCTTGGCGCCCTTGATTGGATGTTGGTGTTGGGGTCTTCTACCTGCGCGCTTGACATTTTCGGCGCGACAAGCTAAAATGTGAAATGATACTTACTTCATTTAACCCGCAGACCACGGCCAAAAAAACCTCATGACTCAACACATCACCCTCCTCACCCTCCTCGCGCTGGCTCTGGCCGCCGTCGCCTGCAATGACGGCGACAGCAGCGACGAGGGCGGCGGCGCGCCCACCGGCGGCGCCACGCCCACCGGCGGCGCCGCGCCCACCGGCGGCGCCGCGCCCACCGGCGGCGCCACGCCCACCGGCGGCGCCACGCCCACCGGCGGCGCCGCGCCCACCGGCGGCGCCGCGCCCACCGGCGACCTGCCGGACGGCGCCGTCAGCGCCCTCACCGCCGAGCAGCGCGCGCAGTACTGCGAGGCGCAGGCGGGCATCCTCCTGAGCACCTTTAACCCCGCCAGCGCTGAGTTCACCGCGTTCGCGGCCAAGTCGTGCCTCCTGGCGGGCCTGTTCGCGGGCACCGACCAGGCGAGCTGCGAGATGACGGTGGCGGAGTGCCAGGCGGAGGCCACCAGCGCCACCACGGCGAGCATCTCGGAGGAGTGCCTCGCCGACGACGCCTTCTTTAGCGCCTGCGGCGCCCCCGTGGCGGACGTCTCGGCGTGCCAGGTGGCGCAGCTGAGCTTCCAGCTCGAGGCGTTCGGCATGGTGGACATGAGCGCCTACAGCTGCGCCAACGCGGGGGATTTTGCCGCCCTCATGCCCCTCCTGACGCAGCTCAGCGGCCTCACGGCGCCGATGGACATCTGCTCGGCGGAGGCGGCGGCCTGCCTGGCGGACGACGAGGAGACGCCCTGACCGAGGGGGCCTAGGGCGCCGCGGGGGGCGGGCTCACGAAGAGTCCCTCCACCTCGCGCGGCGCCTCGGCGATGAGCCCCAGGCGCGCCATCTGCGCCCCGAGCTCCCCCCAGCGCGCCGCCGACATTGACCCGAGCGCCTCGTCGGGGAGCGCCGGCGCGTCCCCGCGCACGAACGGCGCGGCGAGGGCGGCGGCGCGCTGCATGGACTCAAAGCTCATGGAGGGGTTGAGGCGCGACAGCAGGCGGTTGACCTCGGCGGGGTCGCGCAGGTACCGCGCCCAGCCGCGGCGCAGGGCGCGGGCGAGGGCGGCGGCGCGGGCGGGGCGGGCGCGCACGTCGGCGCCGCGCCCAGCCACGAGCACCGCGTAGGGGTTCCAGCCGCTGTCGGCCACGCGGTACAGGCGCGTGGGCACACCCTCCTCGGCGAGCGTGACGGGCTCCGAGAAGACGTACACCGCCTGCGCGAGCAGGGGGTCCTGCCTGAACTGCGCGAGCCCGCCCTGGCTCGCCACCTGCCGCGCCCCCCCCTCGCCGTAGCGCAGGTTGAGCCAGCGCGCGAAGGCGGAGCCCGCCTCGAGCGCCACGGTGCGCCCGCTCCGCCACAGCGCCTCAAGCGTCTCGGGGGCGCCGGCGGCGTGCGCCACGATGGCGCGGGGGTCCACCTGGAAGCTCGCGTAGAGCCCCACGAGGTCGGCGCCCTGCGCGCGCATGGCCACCACCTGGTCGGCGCCGAGCACGCCGAAGTCCACCTTGCCCGACGCCACCAGCTGCGCCGACGGCACGCCCGGCCCGCCGCTCACGAGGTCGAGGGCGAGCCCCTCCTCGCGGTCGTAGCCGTAGTGGGCGGCGGCGTAGAGGCCGCCGAACTCGGGCTCGGGCATCCAGTTGAGCTGGAGCGTGACGCGCTCGGCGGGGACGGGGGCGGCGGGGGCGGGGGCGGCGGGGGAGAGGGGCGCGAGGGCGGCGGGGGCGGCGGGGGCGGCGGGGCGCGTGAAGGCGAGGGCGGTGAGGGTGGCGAGGGCGAGGACGCCTGCGCCGAGGGCGCGCCGCTCAGCGCGCCGGCGGGCGGGGGTGAGCGCCACGGCGTCCACCACGCCGCGCCGCGCCGTGTCGTGCCAGTCGCCGAGGGCGCGCCCGCC
>VGTA01000159.1 GCA_016874875.1 Deltaproteobacteria bacterium
AGGGGGGAGAGGTCAGGGGGGGGGGCGGCGTGGCTCACGGGCGCTCCTCGTGGGGGGGCTTAGAGGGTGGGTCGGGGGGGGGCGCGGCGGGGACATCGGGCAGGCGCAGGGCGCTCAGGTCGAGCTTAACGGTGGCGCGAGAGGGGGCGAGGTGCGGGCGCAGCCCGAGGCCGTGGCGGTGAGCGTAGCGCAGGCAGCGGGTGAGCTCCTCGAGGTAGGGGAGGAGCCCGGAGAGAATCACGAGCACGAAGTAGCGCGCGACGAAGGTGCGGTCGCCCACCTCGCTGCCGATGGGCTCGTCGCGCAGCTCGAGGCCCATGTGCCCCGCCCAGTCGAGGGTAATGAGCTGCATAAACGCCTCCCAGTTGCGGCACACCACGAGGGCGGTGATAAAGAAGGGAATCGTCTCCAAGAACGAGTGCGCGTGCACCTCCCACACGGAGATGTGCCGCGCCGTGCGCGCGTAGAGCACGTCGTAATGGGCGACCACCTCGTGCGTGATCAGCACGATGAAGCACAGCAGCAGGATGAGGACGTTGATCTTGCAGGTGAGCGCCAGCCACATCGGCAGCGCCACCTGCCCGCCCATGCACAGGTGCATCAGCGACTCCCAGCCCCCAGAGTTTTCGTGGATCTTGGTGCGCCAGTGGCACACGTAGTCCACGAAGCCCGCGAGGACCCAGAGCGGGAGGAGCCCATAGAGGATCAGCGAGAGGATCAGGTCATTGACCTCGGGGGAGGCGGGCATGCGCGAGACTCCTAGGGGGCGAGGGTGGGAGCGGGGGCGACGACGGTGAAGTGCATGAGCCCAACGCTAAAGCGCCCGCTCTCGGGCACCGCGCACACCACGCGCTGCCCCGGCGCGAGGCGCCCTGAGGTCATCAGCTCATCGAGCATGATCAAGATCGAGGCGCAGCCCGTGTTGCCCTTGGAGTAGAGGTTGGTGAACCAGCGCTCCTCGGGAACCATAGCGCCGCTGAGCGTGAGCAGGTCCACGATGGGGCCTCGGAAGTAGTGCGACGAGTAGTGACACAGGAAGTGGTCGATCTTGGTCGGCTCGATGCGCCCCGCCGAGACCATCTCAAGGAACTCCTGCACGCCGAGCTTGACGATGTGGTCGAGCAGGCGCGTGTCCTGCCGGAGGAGCATGGCGCCGTCCGCCTCCGCCTCGGCGTAGGTGGGGTAGTCGAGCCACGAGGCGCGCGCCCCCGAGCGCGGCGAGCGCCCCGCGTACATGCACACGGGCAGGGCGTGGGCGAAGGAGCGCAGGCGCACCCAGTCGAGGCGGAGGCTGAGGCCGCGGGGGCTCGGGGCGCGCGAGAGGAGCGCGGCCCCGGCGCCGTCGGAGAGCATCCAGCGGAGGAAGGCGGCGTCGGCCTCAAAGCGCGGCGCCTCCTCGGCGCGGAGGGCGGCCTCGTAGCGCGAGGCGCGGAGCTGGCGCGAGGGCAGCTCGGCGGCGCAGACGAGGGCGTGGTCGTGCTCGCCGACGAGGAGCGCGTGGTAAGCGCCCTGCAGCGCCGCCACGCCGCTGGCGCACACGCCGTGGGCGCTCAGGACGTCGCAGGGGCCCACCGCGCCGAGGGCGCGCCCCTCCGCCCAGGCGGCGAGGCGCCCGTGGAGCATGGCGGCGAGGCCGGGGACGGCGAGGTCGCCCTGGGTGGTGGCGGTGGCGAGCAGCCCGAGGGCGGAGAGGTCGAGCCCGGCGCGCTCGAGCGCCTGCCCCGCCGCGCCGATGGCGAGGTCCTCAAGCGTGTGGGTGACCTCTTGTTGGGCGTTGAGGGCGTAGTGGCGCGTGACGATGCCGTTGCTCTTGAGCACGCGCCGCCGCAGGGGGCAGGGCTTGCCGTTGACGAGCCCAAGGACCTCCTCGGCGCGCTCCGCATCCACGGGGTCGTTGGGCAAAAATGAGCCCGTATGCGTGAGGTACACGGCGGGCGCGTTGGGCGGGGGGGCGAGGGGGCTCATGAGGACCTCACGGCGGCGTGCGGCGGGGACGCCGCAGGCGTGCGGCGGGGACGCCGCGGGCGTGCGGCGGGGGAGGTCACTCTAGGAGAGGAGCGCGGGTGTGTTCAAGGAGCGCCGCGCGAGTCGCGCGCGTCCCACACCGCCGCCGCCGTGGAGGCGCGGATCTGCTCAAGCGACACGCCCTCCGCCAGCTCCACGAGCTCAAAGCCTCGCCCCGTGACGTCGAGCACCCCGAGCTCGGTGATGACGCGGTCCACGCAGCGCTCGCCCGTGAGGGGCAGCGCGCACTCCTTGAGGAGCTTGGACTCCCCCTCCTTGCTCACGTGCGTCATCAGCACCACCACGCGCTTGGAGCCGCTCACGAGGTCCATCGCCCCGCCCATGCCCGTGACGCGCTTGCCCGGCACCTTCCAGTTGGCGAGGTCCCCGCGCTCCGACACCTCCATGCCCCCCAAGATGCACACGTCGATGTGCCCGCCGCGGATCATGCCAAAGCTCAGGGCGCTGTCGAACACGCTGCCCCCGGGGAGCACCGTCACGGTCTGCTTGCCGGCGTTGATGAGCTTGGGGTCCTCCTCGCCCTCATACGGGAAGGGCCCCATGCCGAGCAAGCCGTTCTCGCTGTGGAGCCACACCTCCACGTCGGGCGGCACCTCATTCGCCACGAGGGTGGGCATGCCGATTCCCAGATTCACCACATCCCCATCCTTGAGCTCCAGCGCCGCTCTGCGCACCATCTGCTCTTTGCTCCACGCCATCATCATCCTCCGCCCACGCCCCTCCACCGGGGCGCCGCGCCCCTGTCGCGGGGGGCCGCTTGGGTTGTGTGGTGAGCTTGCGGTGTCTCGCGCGGCGGGTCAAGGGGAGGCGGGGGCGCGGCGTGGGGCGCGGCGCGAGGGCGAGGCGTGAGGGCGAGGCGCGAGGCGGCGCGCCGTGACGCTGAGCGGATACTGAACAAAGTAAGAGCATATAAATGGAGCTAAAAGACGCTATCGCACTTGACCCCATTAGGTTCATCGCGTCAGCCGACATCTAACGCTCAGCGCTCAAAATCCCCCTCAAGGCGCCCCGCGCGCGGATCGACCCCCGGCAGAGGGCTTTTTTGATAAAATAAAAATGTAACCTTCGGTAAGTGCATATTAGTGAAGATTAGGTATTTTAAAATATTTAAAATATTTCACAGGACGAGCACATCGGGGCGGCGCTCAGGGGCAGCGCTCAGGGGCGGCGCTCAGGCGCGCACCCACCCCCCCAGCTCATCCCCGAGACGCCGCGTCAGCTTCTCCACCACCTTGGTCACGGCCTCCATCTCAAGCGTCTCACCCGCCTGGAACGTCAGCTCAAAGCTCACGCTCTTCTGCCCCTCGGGCACCGGGGCGCCGCGGTAGACAGAGACGCAGCGGGCGGCGCGGACCCACCTCGCCTCTAGCATACGCGCGCGCAGCTCGTCGTGGGTCACCGCCTCGGGCACGATCACCGACAGGTCCACGCTCACCGCCGGGAAGCGCGAGAGGGGGGCGTAGGCGCCATAGGTGAGGTCGGCGGCGGCGAGGGGGGTGAGGTCCCACTCGAAGGCGGCGGCGTAGGGGCTGAGGCTGAGCGCCGTGTGGACGTCGGGGTGCAGGTTGCCCACGAAACCGAGCGAGCGCTCCTCCCCGCCGCGCAGGCGCAGGCGCGCCTCGCCGCTGCGGGCGGGGTGCAGCCACGGGGGCAGGCGCGCCGCCGCCGCCCCCTCCACGCGGCGGTAGGTCACCGTGGCGTTCAGCTCCGCGGCGAGCAGCTCGCACAGCCCCTTAGCCTCCGCGTAAGACGAGTCCTCGGGGCTGGCGCCGCCGAGCGCCGGCGCGCGCAGCGCCGCCCCCTTGGGCGCGCGCCACACCACCCCGCCGAGGTGGAAGGGCTGCGGGGGCAGCTCCTCGCCCGGCGCGCTCACCCCAAAGACGCGCCCCACCTCATAGACCTTGAGCGAGTCGGCGTGCGGGGCGGAGCGCTCAAGGGCGGCGAGCAGCCCCGGCAGCAGCGACGTGCGGAGGAACCGCTGCTCCACGCTCAGGGGGTTCTTGAGCTCTAGGCGCGGCGCCGGGGAGCGCCCCACGCGGTCCAAGAAGGGCTCCACGTCAAAGGCGTAGCCCTGCGCCTCGTAGCAGCCCGCCTTGAAGCTCAGCGTCGTCTTGAGCTTGCGGTGGAGCGTGCGGTCGGGGTGGCGGTAGGGCTTAGGAATCTCGGCGCTGGGCTGGGCGGGGGTGATGTTGTCGTAGCCGAAGAGGCGCCCCACCTCCTCCACGAGGTCCTCCTGAATCGCCACGTCCTTGGTGGCGCGGAACGAGGGCACCCCCACCTCCATGGCGTCGCCGTCGAGGTCGCGCACCGCGAACTCGATCCCCGAGAGGTAGCCGCGCACCTGCGCCGCCGGCAGGGCCACGCCGAGGCGCTCGTTGATGTAGGAGACGGAGGTGCGGATCGTGATGGGCGCGGGGGGCGCGGGCCACGCGTCCCCGAGGGCGCTCACCACGCGCGCCGTGGGGCACAGCTCCACGAGCAGCGACGCGAAACGGCGGGCGGCGAGCGCCGTGAGGGCGGGGTCGAGGGACTTCTCGTAGCGGGCGCTCGCCTCCGTGCGGAGCCCCAGGCGCACGGCGGCGCGGCGCACCACCTCGGCCCTAAAGTTGGCGGACTCGAGCACGAGCGAGGACGTGTCGTCGCGCACCTCGCTGTTCTGAAGCCCCATCACCCCCGCCAGCGCCACCGGGCGCTCCGCGTCGCAGATGAGCAGGTCGCTCGCGCGCAGGGCGCGCTCCTGCCCGTCGAGCGTCACCACCCGCTCCCCCTCCGCCGCGCGGCGCACGGCGATGTGGTCGCCGCGCACCTCGCGGGCGTCAAAGGCGTGCAGGGGCGTGCCGAGCTCGAGCATCACGAAGTTGGTGGCGTCCACCACGCTGTTGATGGCGCGCATGCCGCAGCGGTGGAGCAGCGCCTGCATCCACGGCGCCGAGGGGCCCACCCGCACGCCCTCAAAGCGCAGCGCGGAGTAGCGGGGGCACGCCTCGGGGTCCTCCACCGAGATGCCCACGGGCGCGCCCTCCCCAAAGGGGACCTCGGCGTTGGTGGCGAGGGCGGGGCGGAGGGGGCGCCCGAGGAGCCCGGCGAGCTCGCGCGCTACGCCGTAGTGACCCCAGAGGTCAGGGCGGTGCGTGATGGATTTGTTGTCCACCTCAAAGAGGGTGTCGCGCGCCGGCAAGAGCTCCGTGATGGGCGTCCCGAGGGGCCACGCGCTCGGCAGCTCCCAGATGCCCGCGTGGCTCTCCCCGAGCCCCAGCTCGTCGGTGGCGCAGAGCATGCCCGCGCTCTCCACCCCGCGCACCTTAGAGAGCTTGATCTTAAAGTCCCCGAACGCCGCCCCGGGCAGCGCGAGGGCGGTGACGAGCCCCGGGCGCGCGTTGGGCGCGCCGCACACCACCGTGCGGAGGGCGCCCGAGCCGTCGTTGACCTGACACACCTGCAGCTTGTCGGCGTTGGGGTGGCGCTCGCACGACTCGACGCGCGCCACCACCACCCGCTCGAGTCCCACCCCCACCTCGTGCACACCCTCGAGCTCCGCCACCGAGAGCGTGAAGCGGCGGGCGAGCTCGGGCACGTCCACGCCGCTGAGGTCCACGTAGCGATTCAGCCAGCTGAGCGAGTACTTCATCGTCTTAACCCTCCTTACTCAAGGCCGCTGCCGTTAAACTGCGCCCAGAAGCGCACGTCGCCCCCGAGCAGGTGCCGGATGTCCTCGATCTGGTAGCGCATCATCACTAGGCGTGACAGCCCGAGGCCGAACGCCCACCCCTGCCACTCCGCGGGGTCGAGTCCGCCGGCGCGGAGCACGTTGGGGTGGATGAGCCCGCACGGGAGCAGCTCCACCCACCCCGACCGCTTGCACACCGAGCAGCCCGACCCCCCGCAGACGAGGCAAGAGATGTCGAGCTCAAAGCCCGGCTCCACGAAGGGGAAGTACCCCGGGCGCAGGCGCACCGTCACCTCCCGCCCAAAGACCTCCGACAGCAGCGTCTTCATGGAGGCGATCAGGTGCGCCACCGACACGTGCCGCGACACGAAGAGCCCCTCCACCTGGTGGAAGGTGTGGTCGTGGGAGGCGTCGGTGGACTCGTAGCGGAACACGCGCCCGGGGAAGATCGCCTTAAAGGGCGGCTTGAACTGCCGCATAGCGCGCACCTGCCCGGCGCTGGTGTGGGTGCGGAGCAGGTTGCCGTTGGTCAGCCAGAACGTGTCCTGCATGTCGCGCGCGGGGTGGTCGGCGGGGATGTTGAGGCCCTCAAAGTTAAAGTAGTCGGTGTCCACCTCGGGGTAGTCGAGCACATAGAAGCCCATAGAGCGAAAGATCTCGTCGAGGCGCCAGTCGATGAGCGTGAGCGGGTGCACCGCCCCGGGCGCCGGGGCGGCGCCGGGGAGCGTGGGGTCAAAGGTGGGCGCGCTCAGCGCCGCCGCCCGCGCCGCCGCCGTGAGCGCCTCGCGGCGAAGCGCCACGGCGCCCTCCACGCGCTGCGCCGCCTCGTTCACCGCCTTGCCAAAGGCGGGGCGCGCCTCGGGGGGGAGCTGCCCGAGGGAGGACATCCGCTGGCGGATCGAGCCCTTCTTGCCCACGTAGGTGCGCTCCACCTCCGCGAGCGCCTCCTCGGTCTGCGCGCCCTCCGCGGCGGCGCAGGCGGCGTCCGCGAGGGCGGCGAGGGCGCTGGCGGGCGCGTCACCGGCGGGCGCGTCGCCGGCGGGCGCGACGCCTTGGGGGGGCTGTGGAGTCGTCCGTGTGGTGTCTGACATCTGCTCTGACCTTCTCCTGTGGCGCGCCGCGTGACTCACCGCGGTCTTGTGCGTGGCTGGGAGGGTATGGAGCGGCGAGCGGGGTGTCAATCGGGGGATCAATCTCTGCGCTCCCTCTGCGCTTCCTCTGCGCCGCCCAGCACTGAACGCCCTATCACGCCTTTTGTTTTGCCTGCGGCGTTGGCTTAAATCATAGCCATGACGCGAGAAAAACATATGCGAAAACAGTTGCGAGTGCGCCCGCCGTTGGTGTAGTCCGA
>VGTA01000160.1 GCA_016874875.1 Deltaproteobacteria bacterium
GCACCCGGCGGGCGACGTGGCGCCGCCCATGGGGAGGGGGGGGAGGGGGTCCGCGGTGGTGCAGGCGCCCAGGAGGCCGCCGGCGCCGAGCAGGGCGGCGCGCAGGCGTGAGGATGCTAGACGGGGGGGCATGGAGTGGTCTCCCTGAGTGGTCTCTCTGAGTGAGGGCTTGAGGGCTTGAGGGGGTTGAGGTGAGGGCTTGAGTTCAGGGCGCGCTCAGCGCCCCTGCCAGCGGAGGCAGGCGGGGCGCTTGTCGCCGTAGCGGCGCTCAAAGGGCACGTAGAGCATGCACGAGCCCTGCGCGCACACCCAGCGGCACTCCTCATAGGTGTCCTGGTGAAAGAGCTTGTTGGCGCGCCCGGTCTTGAGCGTCGCCACGCGGTTGTAGGCGGGCTCGCCGTCCTTCATCTCGGCGGCGCTGTGCACGCTGGTGACGAGCCCCTCGGGGGCGCCCTTGCGCCACATGCCGCGCATCTCCTTCATGGCGTCGAGCTGGAGCTGCAGCAGGGCGGGGGTGGGGTCGCCGCTCACCTCAAAGAGGTGACCGACGCCCTCGCGGAGCATGGTCTCGGTGAGCTCAGGGCAGCGCATGAGGTAGCGCCCGTAGTGGTCGCGCTCCTCTCCCACGTCGCACACCCACGCCTTGCGCTCCGCCACCTCGCGCGCCCCCTTGGAGATCTTGTAGAGCTCCCACTCGCTCCACTCGCCCCACTTGTGGACGGGGCCGTAGGACTCGAGGGTGTTGTAGCCCATCAGGCGCGCCTTCTCGCCGCGGAGGCGCCCCGACAAGAAGCGCAGGCTGTCGCCGTCGCTCCAGCGCACCTCCACGAGGCTGCCGTCGATGGTCACGTGCTGCCGCGGCGCCGCGTGCGCGAGGGGGGCGCGCGCGGCGAGGGGCAGGGCGGCGAGGGCGGCGAGGGCGGCGAGGGCGGCGAGGGCGGCGCGGGCGGCGCGGGCGGCGCAGGGGAGGAGTTGCATGTGGAGGCTCCTTGCGGTAGTGAACGCCTGCACTTTGCACAAATCAAGGCGCGCGCGCTAGCCCCACGCGCCCCGCGGAGCCCCACCCATGCGCTACGAGCTGCTCATCGCCCTCCGACACGTCGCCGCGCGGCGCGGGCGGAGTCTCTCGCTCGTCACGGGCCTCGCCGTGGCGGGCGTCGCCCTCGGCGTCGCCGCGCTCATCGGCGGGCTCTCCATCACGAGCGGCTTTGAGGAGGCGTTCCGCGACAAGCTGCTCGGCGTCACCGCCCACATCTTCGCGCGCCCCTACACCAGCGCCCGCTACGACGCACGGGAGCTCGAGGAGCAGGTGCGCGCGCGGGTCCCCGGCGTCGTCGCCCTCAGCCCCACCACCTACCACAAGACGATCCTGTCGGGCCCGCTCTCCACCGTGGGCGGCTTCGTCAAGGGCATCGAGCCGGCGGGGGCGGCGCGCGTGCTCAAGCTGCGCGAGTACATGACCGCCGGCGACCTCGCCGCCCTCGCGCCCGGGGCGACGCAGCCGCGCGCCGTGCTCGGGGCGCAGCTCGCCGAGCGCCTGGGGGTGGGGGTGGGGGACTTCGTGACGGCGCTCTCGTCGTCGCGCGGGGAGGGCGCCCCGGCGGCGGGGGGCGCAGACCCCTGGGCCGCCACCGACGCGGCCACCGCCTCCCACACCTTCCTCGTGGTGGGGGTCTTCCGCGCCGGCTACGACGAGTACGACTCGCGCTTCGCCTACCTGCACATCAGCGACGCCGAGCGCCTGTTTGGCACCACCGACAACGTGCGCGGCTTTGAGCTCAAGGTGCGCGACCCCAGCGACGCCGACCGCCTCGCGCCCGAGGTGGCGAGCGCCATCAAGTGGGGGCTCGGCGGGCCGCTCGACTGGGCGGAGCAGCTCACCCGCGCGCCCCTCAGCGCCACCCGCCTCGCTAGCCGCGCCGCCGAGGAGTTTCAGGTGCTCGGCTGGTACGAGCAGAACGCCACCCTCTACGTCAGCCTCCTCTACCAGCGCCTCGCCATCCTCGTGGTCCTCTCGGTGATGCTCATCTTGGCGGCGTGCAACGTGGCGTCGATGCTCATCATGATGGCGCTTGAGCGCACGCGCGACGTGGCGATTCTCAAGGCCATGGGCGCCACCGACGCCAGCGTGCGCCTGATCTTTCAGGTGGAGGGGCTCCTCATCACGGTGGCGGGCGCGGCGGCGGGGTGCGCGGCGGGCTTCTTGTTCTGTGAGGGGCTCCTCAGCCGCGGCGTGAGCCTCGACCCCAAGGTCTACGGCATCGACCACTTCCCCATGCCCTTCCGCCCCCTCGACTACCTCACCGCCGTGCTCTGCGCGCTGGGGGTGGTGGGGGTGGCGGTGAGCTTCCCGGCGCGCCGCAGCGCGCAGCTGAGGCCCACGGAGGGCCTCCGCGAGGACCACCTCGACGCCTGAGCGCCCCCCGCCCCCCGCCCTCCCCCGCCCCTCCCCCCGAGAGCGCCCCCATGACCCCTCCCCCTCCCAGCGCCCACCTCATCAGCGGCGTCGAGCTCGCCCGGCGCGCGCGCGCCGCCGTGGCGGAGCGCGTGGCGCGCCTCAAGGCGCGCGGCGTCACCCCCCGCCTCGACGTGCTGCTCGTGGGCGACCACGCGCCGAGCCAGCTCTACGTCCGCCACAAGGCGCGCGCCGCCGAGGAGGTGGGGGTGCGCGCCGAGGTCCACCGCCTCCCCGCCGCCCTCAGCGCCCAGGAGCTGCGCGCGGCGGTGCGCGCCCTCAACGCCCGCCCCGAGACGCACGGCGTGCTCATCCAGCTCCCCCTGCCCCCCCACATCCCCGCCGCCGAGGCGTGGTCGATCGTGGAGGAGGTGTCGCCCCACAAGGACGTCGACGGGCTGCACCCGCTCAACCAGGGCCTGATCGGGCTGAGCGACGCGGGGTTCGTGGCCTGCACCCCCCTCGGGTGCCTGCGGCTGATTCGTGAGGTGATGCCCGACCTGCGCGGGGTGCGCGCGGCGGTGGTGGGGCGCAGCCGCATCGTGGGGCGCCCGCTGGCGCAGCTCCTGAGCGCCGCCGACGCCACCGTCACCCTCTGCCACAGCCGCACCGCCGACCTCGCCCTCCACACCCGCGACGCCGAGCTGGTGGTGGCGGCGGCGGGGGCGCCGCGCCTGCTCACGGCGGACATGGTGCGCCCGGGGGCGGTGGTGATCGACGTGGGAATCCACCGCATCGAGGGGGCGGGCCCGGGGGGCGAGGCGCTCCTCTGCGGCGACGTGGACGAGGGCGTCCGCCGCGTGGCGCGCGCCGTCACGCCGGTGCCGGGGGGGGTGGGGCCGATGACCATCGCGAGCCTCATGGAGAACGTGTGCTTGGCGGCGGAGCGCGCGGCGAGGTGAGGGGGCGCTGAGGGGGCGGCGCCAGCGGGCGCTTGTTTTCGGGGCGCGGGCGCGCTAGTGCTTCGGAGTGCTGCTCACCCCCGCCCGCCCCAGGAGCCCTCGATGTTGAGCCTGAGCCCTCAGGATGATTCCTCCCCCGCCCCCCGCCCCCAGCGCATCGCCGTGATTCCGGGTGACGGCATCGGCCCCGAGGTGGCGCGCGCCGCGGCGGGGGTGGTGCTGGCCGCCGCGGAGCGCTTTGGCGCCCGCCTCGAGCTCGAGTGGCTCCCCCTCGGCGCCGACCACTACCTCAAGACGGGCGAGACGCTCACCGACGAGATGTTCGCCCACCTCCGCGACGACTGCGACGCGATCTTCTTTGGCGCCATGGGCGACGCGCGCGTCCCCGACATGCGGCACGCGCGCGACGTGCTGCTCGGGCTGCGCTTCCGCCTCGACCTCTACGTCAACCTCCGCCCCGTCAAGCTCCTGCACCCCGCCCTCACCCCCCTCAAGGGGCGCGGCGCGGGCGACCTCGATTTTGTGATCTTCCGCGAGAACACCGAGGACGTCTACGTGGGCATGGGCGGCAACTTTAAGCGCGACACCCTCGACGAGGTGGCCATCAACGAGATGCTCCACACCCGCAAGGGCGTGGAGCGCATCATCCGCGCCGCCTTCGAGTGGGCGGTGGCCAACGGCAAGCGGCGCGTCTGCATGAGCGACAAGGCCAACGTCCTGCAGTTCTCCCACGGGCTCTGGCAGCGCGTCTTTAAGCTGGTGGCCGCCGAGTACCCGCAGGTCGAGTCGCGGCACCTGTACGCCGACGTGCTCGCCATGGAGATGGTGCGCGCCCCGCAGGACTTTGACGTGATCGTGACCACCAACATGTTCGGCGACATCCTCAGCGACCTCGGCGCGGAGCTGGTGGGGGGGCTGGGGCTGGCGGCGAGCGCCAACCTCTACCCGGGGCGCGTGAGCCTCTTTGAGCCCGTCCACGGCAGCGCCCCCGCCCTCGCCGGCAAGGACGTCGCCAACCCCTTTGGCATGATTCTCACCGGCGCGCTCATGCTCAACGCCCTCGGGCACCCGGCGGCGGGGGCGGCGGTGGAGCGGGCGGTGGTGGAGTGCCTCGCGGCGGGCGAGGCCACCGCGGACCTCGGCGGCCCCCTCGGCACGCAGGCGGCGGGCGAGGCGGTGGCGCGCCGCGTGCGCGCCGAGCGCTGAGGGCGCGCCGGGCGCTGAGGGCGCTGAGGGCGCGCTAGCGCATCGCCGAGGAGCTCGCCGTCGAGATATCGAGGGTGGGCGCCGGGGCGGGCGTGGGCTCCACCTCCACCTCCTCCCAGCGGATAAAGGGGCGCGTGCTCCTCACCACCTCCGCGCTCACCCCGTCCGTAGCCTCCTCGCACCACGGGTCGCAGCAGCCCATCAGCAGCTCCACGGCGGAGCGGTGGGCGCGGCGCCCGCACGACGGGCACGCCCACACCTCGTCGGCGTCCGCCGCGAGCGGGGCGGCGGAGAGGGGGCACTCGCTGGGCCCGAGGGTGGGGCTGCGGCCCTTGGCGGCGAGGTCGAGCAGCGTGGCGCTCAGCGCGCGGAGCGCCTCGGCGAGCTGCGGGCCCGTGCGCTCAAAGAGCTCGCCGGCGCTCACCTGGCGACGACTCAGCGCGCGCGCCACGAGCACCTGGTTGAGAATCAGCACCTCGCAGCGGTCGAGCTTGAGCGCCGCGCGCAGCCCCGTCACCACCGCCCGGCACTCGCTCGTGAGCAGGCACTGCTCTAGGCGCTTGCGGTCGTTGGTCTCGATGCTGAACGCCTTGAGGTCCTCGAGCAGCGCCCGGCTCTCCTTGGAGGGCTCGTAGGAGGTGAGGCCGGGGAGGCTCGGGTCGAGGGGGGCGGTGGCGGGGGTGCTGAGGCGCGCGGCGAGGTGGAGGGGGGCGGTGAGGTAGGCGCGCGCCTCGATCCACATCCCCTGCTGGCCGGCGCGCTGGTAGGTGTGCACGCGCGCCGGCACGCCTCCGTCGAGCTCAAACCACACCACCGGGGTGGGGTCGGGGCGCCAGCGGATGTGGACGCCGCCCGCCAGCGCGCGCGCGAGCGTCCACGCCCCGTCGTCCTTGAGGTTGAGGCGCGCGCGGTGACTCTCCATGAGCGCCACGAGGAGCGGCACGCAGAGCGTGAGCGCGAGGCAGGTGAGAATGATCAGGGTCATGAGCGTCTCCGCGCGGGCGCCGCGCTGGGGGGGCGGCTCATTGAGGTCTCAGAGCTATATTTCACAAAAATGTGCGCGCGCCAAGCGCCTCGATTGACGGATTGACAAAATCGGGGCGCCTGCTAAAAATAGCGCCCCCGACCCCGGCCCGACCCCCTGCGCCCCCCCTCGGGCGGCGCTCAAGGAGCACCTTAATGTCTCGCAGCTACATCTTCACCTCCGAGTCCGTTACGGAGGGGCACCCCGACAAGATCGCCGACCAAATCTCCGACGCAGTCCTCGACCGCCTCCTCTCCGAGGACCCCAAGAGCCGCGTCGCCTGCGAGACGATTATCAAGACCGGCTACGTTAACATCGCCGGCGAGATCACCACCCAGGCGCGCGACGTCAACTATAGCAAGGTGGTGCGCGAGACCATCCGCGAGATCGGCTACGTGGGCTCCGACATGGGCTTTGACGCCAACACCTGCGCGGTGCTCCTCGCTATAGACGAGCAGTCCCCCGACATCGCCATGGGCGTCAATGAGGGCGAGGGCACCTTTAAGGAGCAGGGCGCGGGCGACCAGGGGCTCATGTTCGGCTACGCCTGCAACGAGACGAGCGAGCTGATGCCCCTGCCCATCTCGCTGGCCCACAAGCTCAGCCGTCAGCTCGCCACCGTCCGCCACAACGGCAGTTTCGCCGAGCTGCGCCCCGACGGCAAGAGCCAGGTGTCGGTGGAGTACGTGGACGGCAAGCCGCGCCGCATCTCGGCGGTGGTGGTGTCGAGCCAGCACGCGGAGCGCATCTCCACGGAGGAGCTCCGCATGCGCATCCAGCGCGAGGTCATCGACCCCGTCCTGCCCCCGAGCTTCATCGACGACCGCACCCTCTTCTACATCAACCCCACGGGGCGCTTCGTGATCGGCGGGCCCGTGGGCGACTGCGGGCTGACGGGGCGCAAGATCATCGTCGACACCTACGGCGGCATGGGCCGCCACGGCGGCGGCGCCTTTAGCGGCAAGGACCCCTCCAAGGTGGACCGCAGCGCCGCCTACATGGCGCGCTATGTGGCCAAGAACGTGGTGGCGGCGGGGCTCGCCGACCGCGCGGAGGTGCAGCTCGCCTACGCCATCGGCGTGGCGAAGCCCGTGAGCGTCAACGTCAACACCTTTGGCACGAATCACATCGACGAGCAGCGCATCGAGGACCTCATCCGCGACGTGTTCCCCCTGACGCCCCGCGGCATCATCGAGCACCTCGACCTCCTGCGCCCCATCTACCGCAAGACGGCCGCCTATGGGCACTTTGGCCGCGAGGACCAGGGCTTCCGCTGGGAGCAGATCGACCTCGCCGCCACGCTGCGCCGCGAGGTGGGACTCGCCTGAGGGGCGTGAGCCCGGCGCGCCTCTGGGGGGCGTGGGCGCTGCTGGCGGGGCTCGGGCACCTCGGCGCCAGCCTCGCCCTGCCGTCGCCGGCGGCGCACCTGCGCGCCTGCCTGCTCGCGGTGGCG
>VGTA01000161.1 GCA_016874875.1 Deltaproteobacteria bacterium
CCAGGAGCGTCCATGGACAGCAGCGACGAGAGCGCCCTCAAATCCGGCCTTCAGCCGCTGCTCAGGAGCATGTGGCAGCTCAAGTGGGCGCTGCTCCCCCTCGGCGCGGCCATCGGGGGCGGGGCGCTGCACCTCACGCGCCAGCAGACCAAGATCTACGAGGCGTCGGCGCAGCTCATCATCGACCTCGAGGCGCCGCGCTACCTCCCCTACAACGGCAACGAGATCGTGAGCCTCGGCAGCGGCAAGACCTGGAACACCAAGGAGTTCTTTGAGACGCAGTTCCGCATCATCCGCAGCCGCGGGGTGAGCGCGAGCGTGGTGGAGCGCCTCAAGCTCACGCGCGACGCCGACTTCTTGGGACTCGCCGGCCTCCCGCCCGCCGAGCGCGATGAGAAGCTCCCCCGCGCCGACGCGGTGGGCGCGCTCGTGGGGCGCATCTCGCTGCTCCCCGCCCCCGAGAGCCACGTGGTGAGCGTGCGCGTCAAGGACCACGACCCCGCCCGCGCCGCCCTCCTCGCCAACACCCTCGTCGCCGTCTACCGCGAGCAGAACGTGGGCTACAAGGTGAGCGCCGCCCACGAGGCGGTGCTGTGGCTCACGCAGAAGCTCGACGAGGTTGGGCGGGGCAAGGAGGCGGCGGCGCAGGCGCTCCTCGACTTTAAGCGCGAGCACGACCTCCTGCAGGCGGGCCTCGCCGAGCGCCAGAATCTGCTCGGCGTGACCCTGCAGGCGCTCGAGCAGAAGCTGAGCGACGCGCAGGCCAAGACGGCGGCGCTGCGCGGGGAGGCGGCGCAGGCCAAGCGCGTGAGCGACGAGGAGGCGCTCTTGAGCCTCGACCGCGTGGCGCAGAGCTCGTTGGTACAGCGCCTCAAGGCGCAGCGCCTTGAGCTCGAGAACCAGCGCACCGCCCTGCGCGCGCAGTACCTCGACGCGCACCCCAAGGTGAAGGTGCTCACCGAGCAGCTCGAGCGCCTCGGCGACACCCTGCGCGCCGAGGTGCAGGGCCTCAAGCAGTCGATCACGCGCGCCCTGCAGGCGGCGGAGGCGGCGGAGGGGGTGGAGACGCGCGCCCTCGCCGAGGCGCAGGGGCGCGCGCGCGCCCTGCAGGCGCAGGAGCTCCGCTACAAGGCGCTCGAGGCCGCCGTCCACAGCAACACCGAGCTCTATAACCAGATGCAGATTCGGCTCAAGGAGGCGGAGCTGCAGGCGCAGGCCACCGCCAACAACGTGCGCGTGCTCGACGAGGCGCTCGTGCCGCTCACGCCCATCTCGCCGCGCCTGAGTCTCAACCTCGCGGCGGCGTTCGTGGGCTGGCTGGTGCTGTCGGCGCTCATCATCGTGCTGCGCAACCTGCTCGACCGCACGATTCGCGACCAGTCGGAGCTGCTCGCGCGCTTCGGCGTCACGCTGCTCGGGGCGGTGCCGCGGATTCAGGTGGGGCGCCGCCCCACCAAGCAGGACGAGCCGGTGCGGAGCACGGAGCTCTACGTGCTCGAGCACCCCACGAGCACGGTGGCGGAGGCGGTGCGGACCGTGCGCACCAACCTCCTCTTTATGGACCCGCAGCGCCGCCTCAAGACGCTGATGGTGACGAGCGCGGCGCCGCGGGACGGCAAGACGCTCAACAGCATCAACCTGTGCGTGGTGATGGCGCTCGCCGGCGACCGCGTGCTGCTCATCGACTCCGACCTGCGCCGCCCGCGCGTGCACAAGATCTTTGGGCTGCTCAACGACCGCGGCTTCACCAACATGCTCGTGGACGAGGCGGTGGAGCCGGAGGACGTGGCGCGCCCCACGGAGCTGCGCAACCTCGACGTGCTGTGCAGCGGTCCGCTCCCGCCCAACCCCGCCGAGCTGCTCCAGACGCCGGCGTTCCAGCGTGTCCTCGAGCGCCTCGGGCGCGACTACGACCGCGTGGTGTTTGACTCGCCGCCGGTGGTGCCCGTGACGGACGCGCAGGTGATCGGGCGGCAGGTGGACGGGGTGCTGCTGGTGGCGCGCGTGGACCAGACGCAGCGGGATTTCTTTGGGCGGGCGGTGGAGCTGCTCTCCAAGGTGCGCGTCAACATCCTCGGCGCCGTCCTCAACGACGTGGATGGGCGCAAGCACGCCTACGGCAACTACTACTACCAGTACAGCCAAGACCCCCACGCGGCGCGCCTCGAGACTCCAGAGGTGGAGCAGCGGTTCGGGGAGGGCGGGGGCGTCTAGAGCGGCGCGTGCGCGTGGATGATCCTGTAGACCCGCCGCGGCCCCCGCCGCCCCTCTAGGGCGACGCCCACGCCGAGGCCGGCGAGGCTCGACAGGAGCAGCGTGAGCGGGAAGGAGGCGGTGAGGTCGCAGGCGAGTCCGCAGAGCAGCGCGGCGGCGAGCCCGGCGCCGAGGGTGCGCAGGGGCGCCGCGCCCGCTTCGCCCGCGTCGCTCCGCGCTGAGCGCGCGCGCGCCTCCCCGAGGATGATCCGCAGCACCCTCCAGAGCGTCGCGAGGGCGAGCAGGGCGCCGAGGAGTCCAAAGTCGAGCAGCAGCGACAGCCAGGTGGCGCTCGATTTGAGCCGTGGCGCGGGCGCGGGGCGCGCGGCGGGGGGGCGCTGGCGCTCGGCGCGCGCGAGGTAGTCGCGCCCGCTCCGCGCCCCCGCGCCCACGAGCCAGCGGGCGGGCGGGACGAGCTCAACGGCGCGGCGCACCTCCGCCCCCACGCGCCCGGCGTCGCGCCAGACGGAGGAGGGGGAGAGGCGCGCGTCGCCGGCGGCGGCGAGGAGGGCGAGGGCGAGCGCGCACGCCGCGAGGAGGGCGGCGAGCCCGCGCCGCGTGAGCCAGAGCGCCCCCGTGAGGCAGAGGGCGCTGAGGGCGACGCGGCTCCCCGCGCCGAGCAGGGCGAGACTCAGCGCGGCGGCGCAGGCGATGAGGAGGCGGCGCTCGCCCCCCCGCGCCCAGCGCCACGCGCTGAGGGTGAGCGGGGCGAGCGCCACGAGCCCCGCGGAGAGGATGAGCGGGTCCCGCAGCCCGCCGCCCACCCGCGCCCACACGCCCCCGGCGAGCCCCAGCGAGAGCGCGCCGAGCAGCGCGAGGGCGCTCACCCCGCCCCCCACGAGCGCGAGCCAGCGCCCGGCGCGCGCCGGGTCGCGGCGGAACTCCGCGGCGTTGACGCACAGGTAGAACGGCAGCAGCGCGTTGCACAGGTACCAGAGCGCCCCGCGCAGCGCCCCCGCGGGGTGGACGCTGAGCGCCACCCCCGCCGCCGCCACGCCCGCGAGGGCGAGCAGCGGCGGGTCGAGGGGCGTGCGGAGCGCGTAGAGTCGCTCGCGCTCCACCCCGCGCATCGCCACCTTGAGCGCCACGAGCGCCGGCAGCAGCAGGTAGAGCGGGTTGAGCGTCCCGTGCTTGAGCTGCACGGTGAGGGCGCCGAGGGCCTCCTCGGGGAGCGCGAGGGCGGCGAGCAGCAGCCAGCCGAGGGCGAGGCCGAGGGAGAGGGCGCGGGTCATGACGCGCAGGAAGGTGAGCGCGATGAGGCGCAGGTCGAGCCACAGGGAGCGGCGGGCGATGTAGAGGAGGTCGTAGCGCAGCTTGTGGCGCGGCGAGGTGTAGTAGCCGCCGTGCACCTGCGCGAGGCCCGTGATGCCGGGGCGCACCTCAAAGCGCTCGCCGTAGCGGGGGACGGCGGCGAGGAGGTCGTCGAGGAACACGGGGCGCATGGGGCGCGGCCCCACGAGCGCCATCTCGCCGCGCAGCACGTTGAGCAGCTGCGGCAGCTCGTCGAGCCTGTACCGGCGCAGGGCGCGCCCGATGGGCGTGTAGTGGTCCTCGTCGGCGCGCACGAGCCGCTTGCCGATCTTCTGCTCCGCGCCCACCTGCATGGTGCGGAGCTTGTAGATCTGAAAGGGGCGCCGCCGCAGCCCCACCCGCGCGCCCGTGTAGAGGACAGGGCCGGGGGAGGTGAGCTTGACGGCGAGGGCGAGGGCGAGCAGCAGCGGCGAGAGCGCCACGAGGCCCACGAGGGCGAGGGCGCGCTGGTAGAGGCTGGTGAGGGCGTCGTAGGCGGGCCGGGGAGGTGTGCGGGTGGGAGAGTCGGGGCGCATGTGGGGTCCTGATGGCGATATCGGATGGCGATATCGGTTGTCTTTTATCGCGCTTGTGGCACATGATGCGAGAATCAATCGCTCAGCGAGCGCTCGGCGCGCGCGCGGGTCCACATCTCCCCCTCACCCATCTCTCCCCGCGCTCCGCGCCGAGCGCCCACGCGCCGCCCGCGGCGCGCCCCGCGGGGCCCTGAGGACGGCATGACAGCAGGCGACGCCCCCCCCCCGCAGCCCCCCGGCGCCCTCGGCGCTCTCGGCGCTCTCGGCGCTCTCGGCGCCCCCGGCGCCCCGGCGCCCGCGCGGGCGCCCAAGGTGCTCGTGGTGGAGCGTGACGCGGTGACGCGGGTGGCGCTCGTGGAGGGGCTCAAGGAGCCGCGCCGCGTGCGCGTCTACGAGGCGCCCTCCCTGTCCATCGGGGCGCAGGTGCTCAAGGCGCAGCAGGTGGACGCGCTGGTGCTGGGGCTGGTGGAGGAGGCGGAGCTGGGCGCGGAGGACAAGGTGCGCGCCTGGCTCCGCGACGCGCTCCGCCGCGTCCGGCGCGTGGTGCGGCTAGTGGAGGCGGGGGGGCAGGAGGGCGGCGCGGGCGAGGCGCCCTGGAGCGCGCTCACGGGGCGCGCGGCGCGCTGGGCGCTCGAGGAGGCGGCGCGGGCAGAGGAGGCGGGGGAGGGGGCGCGGGCGGCGGCGCTGTCCGCGGAGGAGACGCCGCGCCCCGTCTCGGCGGCCCGCCCGCGCGGCGCCGCCCCGCCGCGCGACGCGCCCGCCGCTCTGCTGTGCGACGCGCCGCGCCCGCCGCGCCCCGCCGCGCTCCCCGCGCTGCTGTGCCTCGCCCTCGACCCCGCCACCCTGCACCCCGCCGCCGCGCGGGTGGAGCTGGCGGGGGGCGAGGAGGAGGAGGAGGGGGCGCAGGTGCTGTGGGTGGGGTCGCCGGACGCGCCCATCTGCGCCGACCTGCGGCGCGCCTGCCGCCCGCTCAACCTCAAGCTCATCTCCGTGCCGAGCGCGCAGGCGGCGCTCCGCGAGACGCGCCAGCGCCGCTTTGACGTGGCGTTCGTGTCGCACCTGCTGCAGGACATGGACGGGCTGTCGCTGGTCCGCAGCCTCCGGCGCGAGGTGGGGGACTCGCTGCCCATCGCCTTCATCTCCAACCAACAGCAGGTGAGCGACCGCCTCGAGGGGGTGCACGCGGGGGTATCGCTGTTCTTGGGGGAGGGGGTGGGGGTGGACCTCCTCTCGCAGTCACTGCGTCAACTCCAGAGTCTCAACAGGCGCGGCTCCGCGCGGGTGCTCGTGATCGACGACGACGAGGCGCTCATCACCGACCACGTGACCCGAGAGCTCTCGCAGAGCGCCTTTCAGGTGTCGTGCCTCACGGCGCCGCTGCGCGTGCTCGAGCTGCTCTCGGAGGTGCAGACGGACCTGCTGGTGATCCATGCGGACATGGCGGGGCTCGGCGGCTTTGAGGTGTGCCGCACGCTGCGCGCCACCCCCGAGTGGCAGTCGCTGCCCATCGTGCTGATGGGCGAGCGCGGCGACGACGACATGCGGGTGGCGGCGTACCGCTCTGGCGCCGACGACTACCTGTCGCGCCGCGCCGACCGCGCGGTGCTCAAGGCGTGCCTCGAGTCGCGCCTCGAGCGCAGCCGGCTCATCCAGGACCGCGCCGACCGCGACGGGCTCACGGGGCTGCTCCTCCGCCGCGCCTTCAACGACGCCCTGCAGGCCCGCCTCGCCGCCGCTCGCCGCCAGGGGCACTCCGTGTCGGTGTGCCTGATCGACCTCGACCACTTCAAGTCCGTGAACGACACCTACGGCCACATCGCCGGCGACCGCGTGCTCGCCTCGATGGGGCGGCTGCTGTCGTCGTCGTTCCGCGTGGAGGACCTGCGCGGGCGCTGGGGGGGCGAGGAGTTCATGGTGGCGTTCAGCGGCGAGGGCGCCGAGAGCGCGCGGGTGATTCTGGAGCGCGCGCGCCGCGAGTTCGTGCGCTTCTACTTTGACGGCGAGCACGGCGAGCGCTTCCAGTCCACCTTCAGCGCCGGCGTGGCCACCTTCCCCGAGCACGGGCAGACCATCGAGGACCTCTTTAAGGTGGCGGACGAGCGGCTCTACAAGGTGAAGGAGGCGGGCAGGAACAGGGTGCTCGCGCGCGACTCGATCGCGGAGCAGGAGGGGTGAGGCGCCGCGCTTGGGGGGCGCGCGCGCCCACGCTCGCCGCGCCGCTCGCCGCGCCGCTCGCCGCGCTGCTCGCCGCGCTGCTCGCCATCGCCCCCAGCGCCGCCGCGCCCGCCCTGCCGCCCGCCCCCGGCGCCTCCAGCGCCCCCAGCGCCCCCAGCGCCCCCAGCGCCCCCAGCGCCGCTGCGCGCGCCGAGGCGCTGCGCGAGCACCTAGCGCGCGCGCCCGAGGCGCGCGTCATCACGCGCCGCGAGGAGGGGGCGCTCGACTGGAGCGCGCGCGAGGTGAGCGCGGTGGGCGTGGGGACGCCGCGCCTGCTGTCGCCCACGGGGGGGCTCGCCACGGAGGACCTCGGCGCGGTGGCGCTGCGCGACGCGGCGCGCCGCCTGTCGGCGCTCGCGCGGGCGCTCAGCGGCGAGGCGGGCGCGGCGGCGGGCGGCGCCCCCTGCGGCGGGGCGCTCGACGAGGAGGCGGCGCGGCGGGCGGCGGCGGCGCCCCTGGCGCGCTTCAGCGACGGCAGCGCCCACGTGCACGCGCGCCTCGCGCTCGACGAGCCCCCCTGCGGCGCCCCCGCCGCGCGCCCGCTCGTGTGGGTGGAGGCGCCCGCGGAGGGACTCCTGCTCCCGCTCCACGCCCCGCCCCCCGCCGCCCCCGCCGCCCCCGCCGCCCCCACCGCCCCCGCCGCCCCCGCCGCCCCCGCCGCCCCCGCCCTAGTGCGGCGCCTGCGCGCCCTGCCGGCGCACCGCGAGGCGCGCGAGGCGCTGCGCGCGCAGC
>VGTA01000162.1 GCA_016874875.1 Deltaproteobacteria bacterium
TTGCCCCCCCCCCCCCCCCCGCCCCCGCCTCGCCCCCCGCCCCCGCCGCGCCCGCGCCCGCTCCCGCGCCCGCGCCCGCGCTGCCCGCCCCCGCCCCGCCCG
This sequence comes from Deltaproteobacteria bacterium, assembly GCA_016874875.1. Classification (GTDB taxonomy): domain Bacteria; phylum Myxococcota_A; class Bradymonadia; order UBA7976; family VGTA01; genus VGTA01. The sequence continues at coordinate 103 of VGTA01000162.1, forward strand.
CCCCGCCCGCCCCGCCCGCCCCGCCGCCCGTGGGCGGGCAGGGGAGGTACACGCCCGAGTCCGGCGCGAGGGCGGGCGCGATCACCGCGCAGTAGTCAGCGTCGGGCACCACGCAGGCGCCCTCCACGCACGCCTCCCCCTCAGCGCAGGTGAGGTAGGTGGCGCAGCGCGGGCGGCACTGGCTGTCACGGCACAGGTAGTCGCGGCCGCACTGGCTGTTGACGCTGCACCCCTCGTCGAGCGTGCAGCCGACGAGCGCGAGGGGGGCGCTGAGGGCGAGCGCGAGGGGAAGGGCGAGGGCGCGGGACCGGGGGGCGGGGGCGTGTGTCATGGGTGTGGCTCAGGCGGCGCGCGGGGCGCGGGGGGCTGGGGCGGGGGCGGCGAGGGCGGGAGGGGGGCGCTGGGGGCGCTGGGGGCGCTGGGGGCGCTGTGTGCTATACACCAAAGCGGGCGCGCTGAAAACACCCACGCGCGCGGCGCGCCCCTACCCGCGCGCCGCCTCTGGCGCGTCCGCCGCGTCGAGCCACGCCACCTCCCCAAAGCGCCCCCCCACCCGCGCCGCCAGGGCCGCGAGGTGCGCGGGGTCGCTCAGCGCCAGCACCTCCACGCGCTCAGCGCTCAGGTGGGCGCGCAGCGCCGCGTTGGCCTGCGCCGCCGTCACCGCCGCCACGAAGCGCGGCGCCTCGAGCTCGCGCTCGAGGGGCGTCCCCTGCAGCGCCGCGCGCAGCATGAGCGAGGCGCGCATCGCCGGCGTCTCCACGCGGAAGGGGTGCGCGTTGATCAGGTAGCGGCGCGCGTGGTCCACCTCCTCCTCCGTGAGCGCCCCCTCGCAGCCGCGGCGCAGCACATCGAGCATCACCTCGAGCGTCTCCCCGGCGTCGGCGCCCTCGGGGGTGGCGCTCAGCGTCACCGTCCCGCACGCCCCCTCCTCGCGCAGCACCGCCGACGCCCCGTAGCTGAGGCCGCGCTTCACGCGCACCTCCTGCATCAGCGGCGAGCTGAACGTCCCGCCCAGGGCGGCCACCCCCACCCGCAGCGCCCAGGCGTCGTCGTGGTCGGCGGGGGGCGCCGGCTGCGCGATCAAGAGCTGCGCCTGGCGGCGCTGCGCCTTGCGCACGAGGGTGAGGCGCGCGCCGCGCAGGGGGGCGAGCGGGGGCATCTGCGCGCTCACCGGCGCCCCGAGGAGCGCGCGCGCCTCCGCCGGCGCCGCCGGCAGCGAGGCGCGCAGGCGTGCGAGCAGCCCCTCCGCCTCCTCGCGCGCGAGGTCGCCGCTCAGGCAGGGCCTGAGCGCCTCGCGGCAGTAGAGCGACCCCCAGCGCGCCGCCGCCTCCTCCGCCCCGAGGGCGCGCACCCCCGCCGGCGTCACCGACACCTTGCGCCACAGCGGGTGGTCGGCGAACAGCCGACGCGACAGCCAGAGCCACGCGAGGTAGCCGTCGTCGTCCCAGGTCGCCTCCAGCTCCGCCGCGTAGGTCCGCGCCACGCGCGCCACCTCCTCGGGGTCGAGGGCGGGGGCGGTGAGCGCCTCGCCGAGCAGGTCGAGGAGGGCGGGGAGGGCGCGGGTGAGCACGGGGGAGGTGACCGCCGTGTAGTGCGGCTGCGTCACGAGCGACACGTCCGCGCCGAGGCCCTCCACCGCCGCGTTGAAGGCGTCGCGCCCGAGGCGGCGGGTGCCGCCCATCACGAGGCGCTGGCACACCGCGCTCAGCCCCTCGCGCCCGGGGGGGTCGAGGAGCGCGCCGCCCCGAAAGCAGAGGGTGAGGTAGGTGATGGGGAAAGCGGGGGCGGGCACAAAGATCATCGTGGACTCCGAGACGGGTCAGGGGGCGGTGGGCGGCGCGAAGCCCTCAAAGATGATGTTGTCGGCGTGCGGCGCCACCTCGCGCGCCGCCGCCGCGGAGCGCACCGTCCACGCCAGCACCAGCGTCCCGCGCGCCCGCATCTTACGCAGCCGCCGCAGCTTGTGCCGCGCGAGCTCTGAGCCCTCGTACGCCACGTAGTGGGGCTTGCAGAGGGGGGCGAACAGCAGATTCCGCAGCAAGAAGCGCGTGGAGGCGTTCATCTGCACCTCCTCGGGGGGGAAGCTGTAGGCGATGAGTCCGCGGAGGAAGCGCGGGCGGTGCGCGAGGAACCACTTGAGCGTCATGGGGTTAAAGCTCTGCACGCAGAAGGGGCCCGCGTGCGCGTCGAGGGCGCGCGCCACCGCCCCCTCGAGGGGCCCCACGGGGGAGCCGTAGTTCTTCACCTCCACCAGCGCTGGCGTGGCCCCGCCGAGGGCGGCGAGCGCCTCCTCGAGGGAGGGGACGCGCTCGGCGGTGGGGGCGCCGTGGGCGTCGAGGAGGGGCAGCGCGCGGAGCTCGGCGAGGGTGAGGTCGGAGACGCGCCCCGCCGCCCCCGTTAGGCGCTCGAGCGTCTCGTCGTGAAACACCACCGCCCGCCCGTCCGCCGTGAGGTGCACGTCGAGCTCCACGCCGTACCCGGCGGCGGCGGCGGCGCGCAGCGCCCCGAGGCTGTTCTCGGGGAGCCCCGGGCCGTGGAGGCCGCGGTGGGCGAAGGGGCGGCGCGTGAGCAGGGCGCGCTGCTCCTCGCTGAGGCGCGTGGCGCGCGGGCGCAGCCCAAAGCGCCGGGGGGGAGCGGCGGGCAGGGTGTCCACCTCGCTCAGATTCAGCCCGTCGAGCTCGGCCTCGAGCTCGGCCTCGAGCTGCGCCTCGAGCTGCGCCTCGAGCTGCGCCTCGAGCTGCGCCTCGAGCTGCTCCTCGCTCAGCCCCGCGCCCTGCCCCGCGCCCTGCCCCGCGCCCTGCCCCGCGCCGCGCGGCGACAGCTGCGCCTCAAGGCAGCAGGCGCTGATCGCGCCGTAGATGGAGGGCAGGTGCGCGCGCACGTCCTCGTCTTGGCTGTGCGCCTGCAGGCGCGCGAGCACAGCGCCCTCGCGGGCCACGTCGCGCGCCGGGAGGCCCCGCGCGCGCTTGAGCGCCCCGAGGTCGCGCGAGAGCACCACGCGGGCCTCGAGGAGGGCGAGCAGACTCCGGTCGAGCTCGTCCACCTGCGCGCGCAGGGCGCGGAGGGGCTCGGGTGACAGGTCGTCGGGCTCGTGGCTCATGCGCTTGAGGGCGCCGTCGAGGGCGGGGGCGCGCCCGTCATCGCGCGGGGGGCGACTCATCGCTGCACCTGCATAGTCCCCGCCGTGAGCCCAAACTGCTCATGCGCCCCGATGTGCCGCAGCGCCTGCGGCGCCGACAGGGCGCCGCTGAGGAGTCCCTGGTAGCCCTCTAGTACGCGGGTGGCCTGCGCCCGCGTCTCCCACACGAACTCCACGCGCAGGCGCCCCACGCCCCGCGCCAACAGCGACGCGCTCAGACTCGCCGCCGTCTGCGCGCTGGCGTTAAAGACCGTGTTGCGGCACTCCACGTCCACGAGGACGGGGTGCTCGAGGCCCTTGTGGTCGCGCAGCGCCACGCGGTGCGCCTCGCAGGGGCGCCCGCAGGTCCTAAAGTCGCGTCCCTCCGAGAGCAGGTGCGCGTAGACGCAGTGCTCGGTGTGGAAGGTGGGGATGTGGTGGTGGACGGTGACGGCGGCGCGGCGGGGGGGGACGGCGCGGAGGAGGGCGTCGAGCTGCGCGGCGTCGAGGTCGTGGGAGGCGGTGAAGGTGCTCAGGCCGCACGAGAGCGCGTGGCGGGCGCTGAGGGAGTTGGTGAGGTTGAGCGAGAAATCGCCGTGGAGGGTGGGGGCGGCGGCGCCCTCCTCGGCGCGGGCGCGGGCGAGGCGCGCGAAATGCGTCAGCGCGCCCCAGTGGCGCACCAGCACCCCGTCGGGCGCCAGGGACGCCACGCGCCGGTCGTAGCCCTCCTCGCCCGGCTTCTGCACGCGCACCGTGGCGATCACCACGCGCAGCCCAAAGGCGCGCGCGCGCTCCACCGCCTGCCGCAGCCCCACGAACTCCATCCAGTCGAGCTCCACCTCCCCAAAGCCGGCGGCGATCACCGCCTCGAGCTGCTCGGGGGTGCGGCAGAGCGGCACGAGGAGGGGCTCGTGGCGCGGCGAGGAGCGCTCAGCCTCACGCGCTAGCGCCTCTAGAGGCGGCAACCCCCCCTCCACGCAGGCCACCGCGCTGCCCGACAGGACCTGGTGGGGCAGCGCCGCGCGGAGGCGCCCCTCGAGGGCGCCCGCGAGCGCGCGGCGGAGCGCCTTGAGGGCCGACACGGGGAGGTGGAGCGCGCCCTCGAGGGTCACGCTGAGCGCCTCGAGGCGAAAGGGGCTCTGCCCAAAGGCGCAGAGCTTGTCGCGCAGGAGCGACTCGGTGAGCCCCTCCCCGTCCGCGGCGCGCAGGGGGACCTCGCTGCGCACCTCCACGGCGACGAGGGGGTCGCCGCCGAGGCGCAGGGCGAGGGAGGGGTGCGCGTGGGTGGCGCGCGCCACCAGCGGCGCGCCCGCCGCGCCCGTCACCCACACCGAAATGGGCAAGCGCCCGAGGGGCGGCGCCTCAGCGGCGCGCTCGGCGGCGCGGGCGAGGGCGGGGGCGTGATTCACCCACACGCGCTGCCCCGGCGCCACCCCGCGCAGCGCCTCCGGCGACGCGAGCTCAAGGACCCACCCGCCGCGCGCGCGCTCCACCCCAAAGAGCCGCCCGCCCGCCTCGTCGCCCTCGGGCGCCCCCGCGTCAAAGACCACGCCCATGCCCGGGGCGGGCTCGACGGGCGCGAGGGCGGGGCCCGTGGCGTCGGGGGCGCCGCCGAGCAGCGGCAGGGCGTCGCGCACCACGCCGCGCGCCCCCGCGCGCGCCTCAGGCGGCAGCGCCGCCCCCCCCGACCCCACGCGCCCGTCGCCGCCCCCCGCCGCCCACACCCGCGCCCCCTCCACGCGCTCCACGCGCCCCAAGAACACCCCGCGGTGCTTGGGGAAGCGCCCCTCCACGAGGGTCTGGTGGTCGCTGCCCGCCAAGAAGCCGTCCGAGAAGCCGCGCGAGTAGGTGAGGGCGAGGTCGGTGAGGTCGCGGCGGAGGCGCTCCTCCGCCTCCGGCGAGTCCGCCTCGCCGCGCTCCACGGCGTCGAGCCAGCGCTGGTAGGCCGACACGGTCTGCTGCACATAGGCGGGGCCCTTGTAGCGGCCCTCGATCTTGAGACTCACCACCCCCGCGCGCGCCAAGGACTCCACGGCGCGGAAGCCGGCGAGGTCGCGCGGGCTGAGGAGGTACTGAATCTCGCCGAGGGGGCGCTCCTCGCCGTCCACCACCAGCGCGTAGGGCATGCGGCACGACTGCGCGCACTGCCCGCGGTTGGCCGAGCGCCCCCCCCAGGCCTCGCTCGTGAGGCACTGCCCGCTCCATGACATGCACAGGGCGCCGTGGATAAACACCTCGAGCGGCATGTCGCTCTCGCGGGCGAAGCGCTCGATCTGCGACACCGACAGCTCCCGCGGCACCACCACGCGCGTGACGCCGAGGCCGCGGGCGAACTCCGCCCCCTCGGGGCTCGAGACGGTCATCTGCGTGCTCGCGTGCACCTCGAGCGTGGGGCAGAGGGCGCGGGCGAGGAGCGCCACCGCCGGGTCCTGCGCGATGATCGCGTCCACCCCCGCCGCCGCCACGCCGCGCAGGAGCCCCTCCATCAGCGCGAGCTCCGACTCAAAGAGGAGCGTGTTGAGGGTGACATAGGCGCGCGCGCCCGCGAGGTGGCACATCGCCACCACGCGCGGCAGCTCACCGAGGGAGACGCCCGCCGTCTTGGCGCGGGCGTTAAAGCCCTCGCTGAGCCCAAAGTACACGGCGTCGGCGCCGGCGGCGAGGGCGGCGCGCAGGCTCTGCTCGTCACCGGCGGGCGCGAGCACCTCAGGGCGCCGAGGCGGGGGGGTGGTCATGGTGTGGCTCCGCGTCGCGAGGGGTGCGCGGGGGGGGGCCCCCTCCGTCGTCCTGCGTCATCGCGCGCATGAGTAGCGCCTCCGCGGCGCGCGGTCAACCGCGGCGCGCGGCGCGGGCGCGTCAGCCGCTAGGGGCGCGTCACCTGGTCAAGCGCCCTGTTCACGTCCGTCCCCGCCCCGTCAGCGTGCAGCATCACCCCCGAGCCGCCCTCGATCACCGCGTTCCACGGCAGCCCAAAGGAGCCGTCCTCGTTGAGGTAGAGCGACATGTTCGCGGAGGTGAGGTCGAGGCCCGCGTCGAGGTAGAAGTTGCGCGCGTCGTTGGTGTAGCGGCGCGCGTAGCGCTCACAGAACTCGAGGGTGGCGGGCTCGTAGCTGTCGTCCTCCGTCACCACGAACATCATCTTCACCCCCGCCTCCTCCAGCTGCGCGATGCGGCCGTCGTGGAGCTCGGTGATGTGCTGGCGGCAGGCGGGGCACCAGCCGGCGGTGGCGATGTACCACAGGCCGCTGTGGGCGGCGGTGAGGGTGGAGATGCGCTCAAACTCGCCCGTCGCGCAGCTCTGCAGGGCGAACTCGGGGACCTCGTAGCCCACCTTGGTGGGCATCACCACGTCAAAGGCGTGCTCCTGCAGACAGACCTCGCGCTCTGGCTCCGTGAGCGCGCCCGTCTCGGTGTTGAGCTTCATAAACCCCGCCTCGCGGATCACGCCCGTGAAGCGCCCGCCCGGGTCGCCCATCTCGGTGATGACGGCGGTGCCCTGGGTGGCGAAATACACCTCCGAGCACCCCTGCGCCCCGCAGCCGAGCGCCACGTAGACGCACACCGCGCAGGTCTCAGGAGTCTTGTCATCGAGGGTGTAGGTGCCGGCGCGGGGGGCGAGGTTGGCCACCACCTGCACGAGGCTGTTGGTGTTGAGGCGGTCATCCACGCCCACATAGGCGGGCACGGGGTCGATGTCGCCGCGCGCGCGCTGGACCTCGAGCGGCTCTTGGGCGCAGAAGGGCGGGGGCGGGGGCGGGGGCGGGGGGGGCTCAGCGCCGGCGCTGGT
>VGTA01000163.1 GCA_016874875.1 Deltaproteobacteria bacterium
TGTTGCGCGGGGTCAGCCTGAGGGCGTCCACGACGATGTGCTGGTCGCTCCCTGTGGGCTGCGTTGGGTCGTTGTCGTAGACCTCCACGCTGAACTCCTCGCCGGGCGCGAAGCGCGCCGCGCCGAGCGAGAACCAGCCGCTCACGCCCGACGGGTCCATCACCAGCGCCCGGTCGCCGTCGGCGCTGCGGATGAGGTAGCGGACGCGCGAGAAGCGCGAGTAGGACGCCACGGAGTGAATCGACACGTCGTAGGCGCCGGGGGCGCTCACGGCGAAGCGCCAGCGCGCCCAGTTGGAGGGGCTGCCGCTCTGGAAGGCGTTGGTCCAGAACAGGCTCCCCCCGTGCCCCTCGCCCCCCACGCTGCGCCAGTACCGCGCGGGGCCGTAGAGGTCGAGGCAGGGGCCGTCGCTGTCGAGCACGCCGCCCGCGGCGGGCAGGGGCGGGGCGCACGCCTCTTGGGTGAGGGGCGGCTCGCCCGCCTCAAAGAAGGGCGTCATCAGGTTGGAGGCCGCCACGGAGATCTCCACGTGGATGTGGTCGTGGTGGGGGTGGGCGCCGGTGTACTCGTGAGTCTCGGGGCTCGCGCCGCCGTTCCAGATGGTGCGGTCCCAGATCACGCGCTGCACGCCGATCTCCTGCGCGTGCTCCACGAGGTAGTTGGCGACGGGGTCGCCGAGGTCGTTGTCGGCGGCGTCGCCGTGGAGCGGGATGAAGATGTCGAGGGCGCGCCCCACGGCGTGAATCGAGGTGACGTTGGGGTTGCCGTTAATGGGGCGGCACGAGTAGCCCCCGATGCTCGTCACCTGTGACCAGTTGCTCTGCACCCACGCCTTGAGGCGGCGCGCCCCCTCGCTGAAGGTGCCCGAGCAGCTCGACTCGCCGTTCCAGCGCCCCGCGTCGGTGATGGTGACGCCTGACCGCGCCGCTACGCTGAGGACGCTCTGCGGAATCACCCAGCGCCCCGCCACCGCCAGCGCCTCCCCGCGCGCGTCGAGGCGCGGCGCGCCCTCGTGGTCGTCGCAGGCGCAGCCCACCGCGTGGTCGCCCTCCCCGCCGCCCTCCCGGTCGCCGCCGAGCGGGGCGCACGAGGCGGCGAGGGTGAGGGTGAGGGCGAGGGCGAGGGGGCGGGCGAGGGCGGGGCGCCGGGGGCGGGGGGGGGCGGGGGGGGGCGGGGGTGAAGGGTGACGCATGGTGTCTCCTTGAGGGCGGCGCGCCGAGGGGCGGCGGGGCCTCCTCAACACCTTATGAGTTTTCACACTTTCGAGGATGAATAAATCAGATTTGGGCCCTCGCGCCCCCGGCGCCCCGCGCCCTCGCGCCGCCCTCGCGCCGCCCTCGCGCCGCGCCCCGCGCGATCAGCCCTTGATTTGCGGCGCGGCGCGCGGTTGGATACCTCCTCGGGCGCCCCGGCGCCGCGCGCTGGCGCGGTGATGTGGGTCACACGACGGAGGAGCCACACCCCACGCTCGCCCTCACGCCCGCTAACCCACGCACAACCACAGTCGAGCCCTGGCGTAAGGGCTGAAGGGGTGATCCGCATGAGACTCCACGCGCGCCGCCCGCTCAGGGCGCTCTCTCCGCTCGGGGCGCTCGCTCCGCTCTGGGCGCTCTGCTGCGCGCTGCTCGCGCTCGCCGGCTGCCAGCAGCCCCTCTGCCCCGATGGCGCGACGGCCTACGGGCAGGTGGGTGTGGAGGTGGTGTGCTACCAAGGGGAGCGCCTCAAGCACGGCAAGCACATCAAGTGGTTTCCGCCCAAGCCTCAGAAGGGGGCGGCGCAGGCGCAGGGCGCGGAGGGGGGCGCGGCGCCCGAGCCGCTGGTGGCGTTTGAGCGCGTCTATGTGCACAACCAGCTCCACGGCCCCTACCGCGAGTGGTACTCCAACGGGCAGCTCAAGACGCAGACGTCCTACCGCGCCGGGCAGCTCGATGGCTCCTATCAGCGCTGGTACGCCAACGGCGAGCCGCAGATCACGGCGCGCTACCTCGACAACCGCCGCGTGGGCGCCTTTGTGGAGTACTACAAGAACGGCAAGCCCAAGTCGTCCTACGCCTACAGCCCGCAGGGGTGGCTGGAGGGCGATCAGACACATTACCGCTCGAATGGCTTTAAGGTGCGACAAGAGACGTATGTGTCGGGCAAGATGGTCGGCCGTAAGTACTGGCGCCCCGACGGGACGCCAGACCCGGTGATCCTCTTGCAGTAGATGCAGCGATGCAGCGATGCAGCCGCAGTCGAGACCCTCGCCCCCCCCCTCTCAACGCTGCGCCGCCCTCTCGCCGCCGCCCATCGCGCCACAGGAGCCCCCCATGCCTCTCCCCTCACCCGCCGCGCCCAAGACGCGCATCATCGTCAACCCCACAAGCGCCTCCGGCAAGACGGGGCGCCGCTGGCCCGCCCTCGCCCCGCGCGTGCTGCAGGCGCTCCCCGGCGCCGAGGTGGTCCACACGCAGGCGCGCGGCGACGGTGAGCGCCTGGCGCGGGAGGCGGCGCGCCTCGGCTATGAGCGCGTGGTGGCGGTGGGGGGCGACGGCACGATCCATGAGGTGGTGAACGGGCTCTTTGATGAGGAGGGCGCGCCCCTCAACCCCCAGATCACCCTCTCGGCGCTCCCCATGGGCACCGGCAGCGACCTCTGCCGCAGCCTCGGGCTGCCCCGCGACCCCGAGGAGGCGCTCGCGCACCTGAGCGCCCCCCCCCGCGCCGTGGACGCGGGGTGGGCGTGGTTTGAGGCGCCCGCGCCGGGCGCGCCGCGCGGGCGCGCCTTTCTCAACATCGCCAGCTTTGGGCTCTCGGGGCAGGTGGCGCGACACTTTGAGGAGCACGGCAAGGGGGGGGGACTCAGCTACCTGTTCGGCATCTACACCGCCTCCAAGGGCTATGAGAATCAGCCCCTCACCCTCACCCTCACCGACGCGCGCGGCGAGGCGCGCGAGGTGCGCCGCACGGTGTACACGGCGGCGGTGGCCAACGCGCGCTACTTTGGGAGCGGCATGCCCATCGCCCCCGACGCGCTGCTCGATGACGGGCTCTTTCAGGTGGTGTTGGTGGGCGACCTCGGGGTGGCGGAGGTGACGCGCCGCCTCCCCTCGCTCTACCTCGGCACGCACCTCCGCCACCCCAAGTTCGACGCCTTTGAGGCGCGCGCGGTGCGCGTGGCGCAGACCCACGCGCCCGCCGACGCCCCCCCCGTGTGGGTGGAGCTCGACGGGGAGCCCGAGGGCGCGCTCCCAGCGCGCTTTGAGGTGCGCTCGCGCGCCCTCCGCATCACGGCGGCCCCGGGCGCACCCGCCCTCAACGCGCGCCCCCTCGACGCCGGCGAGCGCTGAGCGATGTCGCCCCCCCGCGCCCTCCGCGCCCTCCGCGCCCACCCCCGCGGGCTCGCCGCCTGCGCCCTCTCGGGGGTGATGACCTTTATGGCCTTCCCCAACGCCTGGTCCCCGGAGCTCAACCTGTGGTGGCTCATGTGGGTGAGTCACGTGCCCGTCACGCTCTGGCTCCTCGACGAGCGCGCCGGCCCCGCCCTCGGGGCGCCGGGGGCGGCGCGGTGGGGGTTCTGGTGGGGCTACCTGTGCGGCTTCATCATCAACACCGGCGGCTACTACTGGATCGCGGAGCTCGCCGAGACCTTTGGGCACCTGCCCCCCGCCGTCTCCAACCTCGTGCTCTTGCTCCACAGCGCCCTCGTGGGGCTCATCTGGGGCGTGTGGGGCGCCCTCGTGCGCGCCCTGGGCGGGCGCGTGGATGTGGCGTGGCTCTCGCCGGTGGCGATGGTGGCCGCCGAGCACTTTATGCCGCGCGTCTTCCCCGCCTATATGGGCGACTGCCAGCAGCCCTTCTTGCCGATCATGCAGGTGGCGGACCTCTTTGGGGTGTCGGCGGTGACGTTCGTGCTGTACCGCGTGAACGCGGAGCTGGCGCTGTCGTGGCGGGCGCGGGGTGAGGGCGCCGAGGGGTGGTGGCGCGCGCGCAGAGGGAGCCTCAAGGCCACCGGGGCGCTCTTTGGGCTCACGCTGCTCTACGGCCTCGCGCGGATTCCGATGGTGGACGCGGAGGTGGCGGCGGCGCCCAAGCTGCGCGTGGGGGTGGTGGAGCCCGACATCGGCATCTTTGAGGCGGAGCCCGCCGACCGCCGCCGCGACCACCTGCTGGTGCTGCAGCGCCTCTCGCAGCGCGCGGTGGAGGAGGGGGCGGAGCTGCTGGTGTGGTCGGAGAGCGCCTACCGCGCCGGGACGCTGCCGGGGGACGCCCGCCGCCTGCCGCCGTCCGACGCGCCGCTGGCGGCGAGCTGGCGGGAGGACGAGGCGCGCCGCACGCCCCGCGCCGACCGCGCGGCGCCGCAGCGCGGCTTCCGCGCGCCGCTGCTGATGGGCGCGGGGGCGGTGGAGGTGGACGAGGCCACGCGCGAGCGCCGCTACTACAACAGCGCCTGGCTCCTGAGCGCCGACGGGGACGTGCTCGGGCGCTACGACAAGATCGTGCGCTTGGTCTTTGGGGAGTACATCCCGTTCGGCGACACCTTCCCGGTCTTTTACAAGTGGCTCCCCTCCGCCTCGCGCCTCGAGCGCGGCGAGGGGGTGCGCGCCCTCACCCTCCCCCTCGCCGACGGCGGCGAGGCGCGCCTCGGCGTGCTGATCTGCTATGAGGGGATCCTGCCGGGGTTCGCGCGCGACGTGTTTGACCTCAACCCCGACCTGCTCGTCAACATCACCAACGACGCCTGGTTTGGGCTGAGCGCGGAGCGCTACCTGCATTTCGCCCTCGCCCTCCCCCGCGCCATCGAGTCCCGCCGCGCCTTTGTGCGCGCCACCCTCAACGGGGTGAGCGCGGTGGTGGACCCCGTGGGGCGAATCGTGGATTGGACCCGCCCCACCGGCGAGGAGGTGATCGTGCGCGACGTGCCGCTGATGCGCCCCTGGACGCTCTATCAGGTGATCGGGGACGCGCTCGCGTGGGGGTGCGCGCTCGTGGCGCTCGCCTGGGCGGCGGCGGGGCGCTGGCGGGGGGGGCGCGCGCCCAAAGCCCTGGCGCCGGATGTGGCGCCCGCGGGGGAGGGGCCTTGAGCGCCGCGCGCGAGGCGGCGGGCGCGGCGGGCGCGTGGGGGGCGGAGGCGGCGCGGCGGGCGCGCGCGCACCCGCTCCTGCGCGAGCGCGCCTTGGTGGGGGGGGCGTGGGTGGAGGCGGCGGGGGGGGGGCGCGTGGAGGTGGTGGACCCGGGGAGCGAGGAGGTCATCGCCTCGGTGCCCCGCTGCGGCGCGGCGGAGGTGAGCGCGGCGGTGGGGGCGGCGGAGGAGGCGACGCGCGGCTGGCGAGCGCGGCTGCCGCGGGAGCGCGCGCGCGCCCTCCGCCGCTGGTTTGACCTCCTCGCCGCCCACCGTGAGCCGCTCGCGGAGCTCGTCACCCTCGAGGGCGGCAAGCCGCTCGCGGAGGCGCGCGCCGAGGTGGACTACGGCGCGAGCTTTGTGGAGTGGTACGCCGAGGAGGCGCGCCGCGCCTACGGGGAGGTGATTCCCACCTACGGGCACGGGCGGCGCGTGCTCACCCTCCGCGAGCCCGTGGGCGTGGTGGCGGCGATCACGCCGTGGAACTTCCCGCTCGCGATGGTGACGCGCAAGGTGGCCCCCGCCCTCGCCGCCGGCTGCGCGGTGGTGCTCAAGCCGGCGGAGGCCACGCCCCTCACCGCCCTCGCCCTCGCCGCCCTCGCCCTCGAGGCGGGGCTGCCGCCGGGGCTCCTGAGCGTGGTGACGACCGACCGCGCCGGCGCCGATGAGGTGGGGGGGGCGCTGTGCGACGACGAGCGCGTGCGCAAGCTCACCTTCACCGGCTCCACCGCGGTGGGCAAGAGGCTGATGGCGCGCTGCGCGGGCACCGTCAAGCGCCTCTCCTTGGAGCTCGGCGGCGACGCCCCGCTCATCGTCTTTGAGGACGCCGACCTCGAGCTCGCGGCGCGGGGGGTGATGGCGAGCAAGTTCCGCAACAGCGGCCAGACCTGCGTGTGCGCCAACCGCCTCCTCGTGCACGCCGACCGCCGCGACGAGCTCGCCGCGCTCCTCGCCCCGCAGGTGCGCGCGCTCCGCCCCGGGCACGGCCTCGACCCCGCCGCCACGCAGGGCCCCCTCATCAGCCGCGCGGCGGCGGCGCGGGTGGGGGACCTCGTGGCGCGCTCCGTGGCCCTCGGCGCCACGCCCCTGGCGGGCGGCGAGGCGCTGCCGGGGGTGGGGCCCCGCTTCTACGCGCCCACCCTGCTCACGGGGGCGACCCCCGCGCTGCCGATCTGCGGCGGCGAGGTCTTTGGGCCCGTGGCGCCCCTCATGACCTTCCGCGACGACGACGAGGCGCTCCGCCTCGCCAACGCCACCCGCGCCGGCCTCGCCGCCTACGTCTTCACCACCTCCGAGCGCCGCGCCTGGCGCGCCGCCGAGGCGCTGGAGGTGGGCATGGTGGCGCTCAACGACGGCGGGCTCTCGACGGAGGTGGCGCCGTTTGGGGGCGTGAAGGAGTCGGGGCTGGGGCGCGAGGGGGGGCGGCAGGGGCTCGAGGAGTTCTTGGAGGTGAAGTATATGATGGTGGGGGGGCTCTAGGGGGCTCTCGCCCTAGAGGGCGGGGGGGGGCGGGGGAGGCGCGGTGGAGGGGGACAGCGCTTTGCGCTTTGCGCCCTCTGTGGCGCTTCTCGCTTGGAGTGTTTGAGGGCGATATGTAGTCTAGCCCTGAGCGCCCTCTCCCTCTCACCCCCCCCACACCCATACTCCCACTCCTCCCACTCCTCCCACCCCACACGAGGCTCACCCGATGCGACACCTCACCCAGCTCTGCCTCCTGCTCCTCGCCCTGAGCGCCCTGAGCGCCCTGAGCGCCTGTGAGAGCGAAGACGCCCCCGAGGGCGGCGCGACCCCCACCGGCGGCGTGACCCCCGCCGGCGGCGCGAACCCCTACGGCGGCGCCACCCCCACCGGCGGCGCCACGCCCGCCGGCGGCGCCACCCCCCCCGGCGGCGC
>VGTA01000164.1 GCA_016874875.1 Deltaproteobacteria bacterium
CCCCTCCTCGCCAGCGCACCCGTAGCCCGTAGCCCTCCCCGCGCCCCGCGCCCCGTCATCGCGAGAGATCGAGAAAGCGACCCTCCATGCTCATCTGGCTGTTTGTTTGGCTGCAGTCACACTTCACCCCCCTCCGCGTGGTGCGCTACGCCTCGTTCCGCGTGATCGCGGCGATGGCCACCGCCACCCTCATCAGCCTCGTGCTCTACCCGCGCCTCATCCGCTTCTTGCAGGTGAAGCAGCTCGGGCAGGTGGTCCGCAGCGACGGCCCCGAGAGCCACTTTAGCAAGCGGGGCACCCCCACCATGGGCGGGCTGCTGATCGTCTTTTCGCTCACGGCGAGCACGCTGCTGTGGGCGGACCTGAGCAACCTCTACGTGTGGGCCACGCTCGGCGTCACCCTCGCCCTCGGCGCGGCGGGCTTCGCCGACGACTATCTCAAGATCAGCAAGAAGAACAGCGCGGGACTCGCCGGGCGCAAGAAGCTCCTCGCGCAGTTCGTCACCAGCTGGGTGGCGCTCTCGCTGCTGCTCAGCTACCAGGAGGGCTTTGAGCCGCGCCTCTATCTGCCGTTCGTGTCGCCTGAGCGCTTCTACCTCGACCTTCCCGTGGTCGCGTTCGTGCTCTTTGGGAGTCTGGTGATCGCCGGCACGAGCAACGCCGTCAACCTCACCGACGGGCTCGACGGGCTGGCCATCGGGCCGGTGATCGTGGCGAGCGCCACCTTCCTCGTGCTCGCCTACGCCACGGGCGCCGTGCTCAACCTGCCGCTGCCGGCGGGGGTGGGGGCGCCGGGGGGGGTGTATGAGTTCAACCTCGCCCACTACCTCAACCTGCCGCACCTGCCGGCGGTGAGCGAGCTGGCGGTGTTCGCGGCGGCGCTGATCGGGGCGGGGGTGGGCTTCTTGTGGTTCAACTCCTACCCGGCGCAGATCTTTATGGGCGACACCGGCAGCCTCGCCCTCGGCGGCGCCCTCGGCGCCCTCGCCGTGTTCACGCGCAGCGAGCTGCTCTCGGTGGTGGTGTGCGGGCTCTTTGTGGTGGAGGCGCTGTCGGTGATCTTGCAGACCACCTCCTACAAGCTCCGCAAGAAGCGCATCTTCCGTATGGCGCCCATCCATCACCACTTCGAGAAGCTCGGCTGGACGGAGCCCAAGATCGTGGTCCGCTTCTGGATCATCTCGTTCACGCTCTCGCTCATCGCCCTGGCGAGTCTCAAGCTGCGCTGAGGCGCCCCCCCCCCCCCCCCCCCCCCCGCGGCCCCCCTGGCCCCCTCCCGCTCCCCCGCGCCGCTCACCCCCGCCGCCCCCTCCCCGCCCCCCTCCCCGTGGGCGCGCCCGCCGCTGTCGCTGCTCGTGGGGCTCTTTAGGCCGCTCTACCTGCTGTTAGTGGGCGTCGTCTCCGTGCTCCTCAAGCTGCTCGAGGTGACGCTGCGTGTCCGCTACACCGAACGCCGCTGGCGGCTGCAGGAGGGCGTGGAGCGCCTCGCGCCGCCCCGGGAGGGGCGGGTGGACTACGCGCTCGTGGGCGCCGTCTGCTCGATCTGCGCCCTCGGGCTGCTGATGGTGTACTCAGCGAGCGTGACGCGCGCGGCGCACATGATGGGCTCCGGCGTGCACTTCTTGCGGCAGCAGGCGCTGTTTATGGGGATCGGGCTGACGCTCATGTTCTTCATGTCGCGCCTCGACTACCGCTTCCTCAAGCGGTACGCCTGGCCGCTCTTTTGGGGGAGTTTCGCGCTGCTCGCCTTGGTCTTTGTGCCGGGGGTGGGCAGGGAGGCCAAGGGGGCGAGTCGGTGGCTGATGGTGGGCGGCGTCAACGTGCAGCCCGTCGAGGTCGTCAAGCTGACGTTCCTGCTGACGCTCGCCAAGCTCTTTAGCGAATCGAGCGTGGGGGCGCGCCGGCACTGGCTAGCGTTTATGTGCTTCGCTTTGCCCGTGGCGTTGCTCAGCAAGCAGCCCGACTTTGGGAGCATCATCATCCTCGGCTACCTCTACAGCGTGGCGCTCTTGCTCTCCGGGGCGTCGCAGGCGTTCTTCTTGCTGGTCCTAGCGGCGCTCAGCGCCGCGGGCACGGTGATGTGGTTCAGCTACAGCCACGTGAGCAGGCGCATCTATGACTTTATGGCGCAGTTCGAGGAGGGCGCGGAGCTCGGCTACAACCTCAAGCAGGCGCTCATCAGCTTCGGCTCGGGGCGCTGGGTGGGGGAGGGGATCGGGCGCAGCTCGCAGAAGAACTTCTTTTTGCCCGAGTCGCACACGGACTTCATCTTTGACATCTACGGCGAGGAGCTCGGCTTCGTGGGCGTGCTCGTGCTCTTGGCGCTCTACGCGACCGTCTTCTCGCGCGGGCTGCTGGCGGCGCGCCGAGCGCGCGACCCGTTCGGCGGGCTGCTGGCGGCCATGATCACGCTGCTGTTCTTTACGCAGGCGCTGGTGAACATGCTGATGGCCGTGGGGATGCTCCCCACCAAGGGGCTCACGCTGCCCCTCATGAGCTACGGGGGGTCGTCGCTGCTGCTGGTGTGCGTGGCGCTCGGCGCGCTGCTCAACATCTCGCGCTACCGCCCTAGCCTCTCTGCTGCGAGTCCCGCCCCCGCCCTCCACAGCCCCGCCCCCCCACAGGCCCCCACCCCCCACAGGAGTCACGCATGAGCGCGCAGCCCCTCCCCACCCCCCTCCCCCTCTCCACGCGCGTCGTGGTGCTCTACGGGGGCCTCTCGAGCGAGCGAGAGGTGAGTCTCAAGAGCGGGCGCGCGGTGCACGCGGCGCTGGCGGCGCGCGGCTATGACGCGCGGCTGCTCGACCCGCGCGACCCGCTGAGCGACCCGCGCGGCCCCGGGCGCGCCATCGACCTCGTGGCCGCCCTGCGCGGCCTCGGCGCCGAGGTGGTGTTCAACGCCCTCCACGGGACCTACGGCGAGGACGGGTGCCTGCAGGGGCTGCTCGAGTGGGCGCGGCTCCCCTACACGGGGTCGGGGGTGAAGGCGAGCGCGCTGGCGATGGACAAGGAGCTGACGCGGGTGCTGATGGCGCGGGCGGGGGTGCCGGTGGCGCAGGCGCGCGTGTGGCGCGCGGGCGACCCGCTCCCCGCCGCCGAGGCGCTCCCGCCGGGGCCGTGGGCGCTCAAGCCGCTCGCGGAGGGGTCGAGCGTGGGGGTGTCGAGGCGCGAGAGTCTGGCGTCGCTCCACGAGGGGCTCGCGGGGGCGCGGGGGGCGTGGCTGATCGAGTCGTGGCTGGCGGGGACGGAGCTGTCGGTGATGGTGCTCGACGGGGAGGCGTGGGGCGCCGTGGAGATCGCGCCGGCGTCGGGCTGGTACGACTATGAGGCCAAGTACCTGCGCGACGACACGCAGTACCACTGCCCGCCCCGCGTCTCGGCGAGCGTGGACGCTCGCGTGCGCGACCTCGCCGCGCGCGCCTACGCCGCCCTCGAGTGCCGGGGGGCGGCGCGCGTAGATTTTATCGTGCGCGACCCGCAGGGCGGCGCCGACGCCCCCCTCATCGCCCTCGAGGTCAACACCTCGCCGGGAATGACGGCCACGAGTCTGGTGCCCAAGATCGCCGCGCAGCGCGGGCTGAGCTTTGAGGACCTCGTGACCCGCCTGCTCGCGGGCGCCCGCCTCGACGTGGAGGGCGGGGCGTGAGCGCGCCGCGCCCCCGCGTCCACCTAGAGGCGGGCTCTGCGGCGGATTCGCTCACGGAACTGCCGCTGCCGGAGGCGACGGGGGTGCTGAGCGCGGCGACGGCGGTGTGGCGGGAGGCGGGGAGCGAGGAGGATGGCTGGTTTGGGGATGATGAGGAGCGCGGGGCGGGGGCGAGCTCCGAGCAGGGCGCCCTTGAGAACCGCGACGCTAGCGCCCCAGAGAGAGGCGACGGGAAGGGCGACGGGAAGGGCGACGGGAAGGACGACGGGGACGACGGCGAGCCGCCCACGCCCACCTTCGCGCGCCTGCTGCGCCTGACCACCGCTCTAGGGACCCTGACGCTGCTCGGGCTGCTCTACGACGCCCTCACCACCCTGCCCGCCTTCCGCGTGCGCGAGCTCGCCTTCACGAGCACGGGCACCCACGTCACCGAGGAGCGCGCGCGCGAGGTGCTCGGGCTCGACACGTCCTACGTGAACTTCTTCCTCCTCAGCCCCTCCGAGCTCAAGGGGCGCCTAGAGGGGCTCGACTGGGTGCGCGCCGCCGAGGTGCGCCGGGCGCTCCCCCGAGGGCTGAGCGTGGCGGTGGAGGAGCGGGTCCCGCGCGCCGTGCTCGTCTTGGATTCGCTGCGCGCGATCGACGAGGAGGGGCACCCCTTCGCGCGCGTAGAGGCGCACGAGGCGGCGGGGCTGCCGGTGGTGAGCGGGGTGCCCGCCGCGCTCTTTGAGAGCGCGCGCACCGCCGACGTGGGCAGGCGGCTCGCGCGCATGGGGCTGCGCGTGTGGGGGCGCTACGCCGAATCGCCGCTAGCGGCGCTGCGCCCGCTCAGCGAGGTGCACGTGGCGGAGACGGGGTACATCGACCTGATTCTGCAGCGGACGCGCGTGTTTTTGGGGCGTCGCGATTTTGACGTCGAGCTCGACGAGCAGCTCTCGCGTCACTTTGAGGACCTCGCGCGCGTGCTCCTAGAGCTCCAGCGCAAGGGCGCCGACGCGCAGTACATCCTGCTGAGCGCGGACTCCACGCGCGCCGTCGTGCAGGAGATGACGCTGCAGGCGGACGAGGAGGGGGGGCTCTGAGGGGGCGGCGGGTCACTCCCGCGTGACGCCGCCGCGCTCGGCGAGGCGCAGGCGCTGGTTCACCTCAAAGGGCCCCTCGTAGGTGATGACGCCGCCGCCGATGAAGCGCACCTCAACGCGCGTCACGCGCGCAGCGTCGCCGAGGCCATAGTGGAGGGTGAGGGCGGGCTGGCTCCCCTGCCCGCCTCCGCCGCTCACTGCGCGCACGACGCGGCGCGCGCGCCCGTCGGCGCCCTCCGCCACCACGGTGGCGGTGGCGCCGATGGCGGCGCGGTTGCTCACGCCGTCGCCCACCAGGCGGAGCGCGAGCCAGGCGCCGCGCGGGCGCGCGGGCAGGGCGCGGGCGTTGCGGTAGAGAGCGCCCGTGGTGGCGAGGTCGAGGGCGCCGTCGCCGTCCACGTCGGCGGCGGCCATGCCCCAGCCGTTCTCGGTGTCGAGGCCCGCGCGGTAGGCGTCGAGCGTGAAGGTGCCGTCGCCGCGGCCCCAGTAGAAGTCGGTGGGGCGCCCCTCGTAGACGGCGCTGAGGGCGAGGTCGAGGGCGCCGTCGGCGTCAAAGTCGCCGAGGGCGGGGACGGAGTGCGTCTCTTGGTACCGCAGCCCCGCCGCCCCCGCCGGGCGGTCAAAGCGCCCCGCCGCGTCGAGCTGGCGGTCCACGAAACGCCCGTCGGCGCCCTGCAGGAGCACCTGCGTCTTGTTAGAGAAGTCAAAGAAGCGCGGGTGGGCGAGGTTGCCCACCACGAGGTCGAGGCGCTCGTCGCCGTTGAGGTCGCCCCAGGCGACGCCGATGGTGTGGCCGTAGGTGGGGGCGCCGCGGCGGCCGAGGGCGTGCCCCGCCACGCCGCGCGCGGCGCCCCGCTCCTCAAAGGCGCCCCCGCCGAGGTTCTCGTAGAGGCGGTTGCGGTGGAGGCGGTAGTTGCCCTCAAAGAGGTCCACGTCGCCGTCCTGGTCGAGGTCCGCGGGACTCACGTCGCGGGTGGCGAGGGGCTCGTCGGCGCTCCCCTCGAGGCCGCGCGCGCCGCTCCACTCCTCAAAGGTGCCGTCGCCGCGGCTGCGCCAGAGCTGGTTGTGGTAGGCGGTGGCGCCGCTCCAGCAGAAGAAGTTGCCGAGCCAGAGGTCGAGGTGGCCGTCGGCGTCCACGTCAGCCCAGGCGGCGGCGGCGGTGGGGGCGCGGTCCTGCGCGGGGTCGCCGCTGCACCGCTGGGCGCTCAGGACGTCGCTGAGGCCCGCGTAGGCGGTGACGTCGGTGAAGCGCCCGGCGCAGTCGCCGCGCAGCAGCGCGTCGCTCTGGGTGGTGCTCTCGGCGAACATGAGCAGGTCGAGGCAGCCGTCGTTGTCGTAGTCCCCCCACACGCCGCCGCTCCCGGGGCCGCCCTCGAGGCCGGAGCCGGCGGTGACGTCGGTGAGGAGGACGGCGCCGGGGGTGGAGTCGTTGCGGTAGAGCGCGCCGTTGCTCACGAGGTCGTCGTCGCCGTCGTCGTCGTAGTCGCCCCAGGCGAAGCGGCTCCCGAGGGGCGGCGTGTCCGCCCGCTCAAAGAGCCGCGCCGCGGGGGCGACGCGCTCGGTGTACTCGACGGTGAGGCGCACGCGGTAGTCGTACTGGAGGCTGGTGGCGAGGCCCCTCCAGAAGGGGGTGCCGTCGACGTCGGTGAGGGTGGGGAAGGTCCAGGCGGAGCGGCAGGCGTCGAAGGGCGCGCAGCAGTTGTTGGGGTCGGCGCAGGACTCCGGCGGCGTGAGGTCAAAGAGGAGCGCGGGGTCGTCGGGGTACTCGCGGTGGTTGGCCACGTAGACGAGCCCGGGGTGCGCGACCTCCACGGGGGCGGGGAGGGTGAAGGTGACCCACTCGCCGGGGCGCACGTCGCCGCTGCAGCGCGCGCCCGTCCAGAGGGGCTCGTCGCGCCACAGGTCAAAGCCGTTGTAGCCAAAGTCGCCGTAGAGGCCGAGGGTCATGGCGAAGTTGCGGAAGGGGGGGACGTCGCCGTACTGCACGCTGATCTGGTGGATCTTGGCGGGGTGGGGGAGCTCAAAGCGCACCGCCTCGAGCACCTCAGCGTCCTTGACCGCCACGCCGGCGAGCTCCCAGGTCTGGCGGGTGATGGTGGTGGATTCGGGGGCGTCGTCGTCGTACCGGAGCGTCTCGAGGGGGAGGCCCTCGGGCAGGGGGTGGACCG
>VGTA01000165.1 GCA_016874875.1 Deltaproteobacteria bacterium
CCCCCCCCCCCCTGATCCCCGCTCCCCCCCCAGCCCCTCCAAAGGAGCCCCCCCTTGAAGATCATCGTCACCGCCAAGCGCGTCACCGACTACGACTCCAAAGTCATCCCCACCGCCGACGGCAAGGCCATCAACTTCGACAACGTGGACTTTAAGATGAACCCCTTCTGCGAGATCGCCGTCGAGGAGGCGATCCGCCTCGTGGACGCCGCCGGCGAGGGCGAGGTGGTCGTGGTCGCCATGGGCGACGAGGAGGCCACGCAGGAGGTCCGCAAGGCGCTCGCCATGGGCGCGCACCGCGGGGTGCTCGTGGAGTGCGACGAGTCCAAGCTCGACTCCGACGCCGTGGCGCGCATGCTCGTGAAGCTCTGCCAGGACGAGCGGCCCGACCTCCTCCTCCTCGGCAAGCAGGCGGTGGACGGCGACAGCAACCAGGTGGGGCAGCTGGTGGCGGAGCACCTCGGCTGGCCGCAGGCGACGTTCGCCTACAAGCTGAGCGTGGAGGGCAAGGGCGCCACGGTGCAGCGCGAGGTGGACGGCGGCGTGGAGACGGTGAGGCTGTCGTTCCCGGCGGTGATCACCACCGACCTGCGCCTCAACGAGCCCCGCTACCCCAGCCTCCCCAACATCATGAAGGCCAAGAAGAAGCCCCTCGAGACGATGAGCCCCGAGGACCTCGGCGTGGCGCTCGGCGCGCCCAAGGTGGAGGTGGTGAGCTACGGGCTCCCCTCCTCGCGCAAGGCCGGGCAGGTGGTGGACAGCGTCGCCACCCTCGTCAGCAAGCTCGTCAACGAGGCCAAGGCGCTCTGAGCGCCCCCCCCCCCCCCCCCCAGATCAGGAGAACACAATGAGCAAGGTCATCGTCCTCGCGGAGCACCAAGACGGCGCGCTCGTCAAGGCCACCCTCAACGCCCTCGGCGCCGCCAAGGCGCTCAACGCCCTCGTGGGCGGGGGCTTCTCGATCGCCGTGGCGGGCGCCGGCGCCCTCGACGGCGTGGTGGCGTCGCTCCAGGGCTACGGCGCGGAGGCCATCTACGTGGCGCAGGACCCCGCCCTCGCCGGCTACACCGCGCAGGCGTACGCGCAGGCGTTCCACGCCGCCGTGAGGGAGTCGGGCGCCGCGTTCGTGGTGGCGGCGTCCACCGCCAAGGGCAAGGACTGCACGCCGCGCGTGGCGGCGCGCCTGGGCGCCGGGCAGGCGAGCGACGTGGTGGGCGTGGAGGCGCACGGCGGCGGCGTGGTGTACGTGCGCCCCATGTGGGCGGGCAACATCATCGGGCGCGTGCGGGTGAACACGCCCGTGCAGGTGATCACGGCGCGCCCCACGGACTTTGAGGCGGCGCCGCAGGTGGGCGGGGTGTCCCCCGTCAAGCCCCTCGCCGGCGCGGTGGACGCCGCGTCGCTCCGCATGAGCTACGTGGGCCTCGACGCCGTCAAGTCCGACCGCCCCTCGCTCACGGACGCCAGCGTGGTGGTGTCGGGCGGGCGCGGGCTCAAGGAGGCGGAGAACTTTAAGCGGGTCCTCGAGCCCCTCGCCGACGCCCTCGGCGCCGCCGTGGGCGCGAGCCGCGCGGTGGTGGACCTCGGGTGGGTGCCCAACGACTGGCAGGTGGGGCAGACGGGCAAGGTGGTCGCCCCCGACCTCTACGTCGCCCTCGGCATCAGCGGCGCCATCCAGCACCTCGCGGGCATGAAGGGCTCCAAGACCATCGTGGCGATCAACAAGGACCCCGAGGCGCCCATCTTCCAGGTGGCCGACTACGGGCTCGTGGCCGACCTGTTCGCCGCCACGCCGGAGCTCACGGCGCAGGTGAAGGCGCGCAAGGGCTGAGGCGGGGAGGCCCAAGAGCGATGGCGCGCACCCCCTCCGCGATGACGCCCCTCGGCGCCCCCGCCCCCGATTTTGACCTCCCCGAGACGGAGGGCGGGCGCGTCCGCCTGCGTGATTTTGACGGCGCGCCCGCCCTCCTGGTGATGTTCATCTGCAACCACTGCCCGTTCGTGGTCCACGTGCGCGCGGAGCTCGCCGCCCTCGGGCGCGACCTCGCGCCGCGGGGGCTCGCCGTGGTGGCGATCTCCTCCAACGACGCCGCGCAGTACCCGCAGGACGGCTTTGACGAGATGCGCGAGGAGCGGCGGCGGGCGGGCTACCCGTTCCCCTACGCCTACGACGAGACGCAGGAGGTGGCGCGCGCCTACGGCGCCGCCTGCACGCCCGATTTCTTCCTCTACGACGCCGCGCGCCGCCTCGCCTACCGCGGGCAGCTCGACGCGAGCCGCCCGGGGAGCGGCGCGCCCGTGACGGGGGAGGACCTGCGGGCGGCGTGCGAGGCGCTGCTCGCCACCGGCGCCGTCCCCGCCGACCTGCCGCAGCGCCCGAGTCTCGGCTGCAACATCAAGTGGCGCGCGGAGGGGTAGGCGCGGGGGGCGCGGGGGGCGCGGCGGGGCTCTACGGCGCCCTGCGACTCGGATGCCCCCAGTGGGCGCACCGCCCGTGGTGCCGCTCGATCTTCCCGCCGGAGGCCAAGGAGCGAGACGCGCTCACGCACTACGCGCGCGTCTTCACCTGCGTGGAGGGCAACACCACCTTCTACGCCACGCCGCCCGCCGAGGTGGTGAGGCGCTGGGCGGCGCAGACGCCGCCGTCGTTTCGCCTGCTGCTCAAGCTGCCGCAGGAGGTCACGCACGAGCGCCTGCTCGGCGCCGGCGCCCTCGACGCCGCGCGGCGCTTCCTCGACCACATGGCGCCCCTCGGGCCGCGCGCGGAGGACGTGCTGGTGCAGCTCCCCGCCCGCTTTGACGCGCGGCGGCTCGACGACCTCTACCGCTTCCTCACCGCCCTGCCGCGCGACGAGCTCGCCGAGGGCGAGGAGCGCGCGTGGCGCGGCTACGCCGTGGAGGTCCGCGACCCCGCCCTCTGCGCCGAGCCCCTCCTCAGCGAGCTCAACGCCCTCTTGAGCGCGGCCCGGGCGGAGCGCGCCTGGATGGACACCCGCCCCCTCCGCGCCTCCCCCCCGCCGCACGCGGAGGCGACGCGGGTGGCGCTTGAGCGTAAGCCTGACCTGCCCGTGTTCCCTGTGGGCTTGGGGCCGCGCCCGGTGGTGCGCTACGTGGCGCACGTGGCGGTGGGGGAGAACCTGCCGTGGCTTGAGGCGTGGGCGGGGGTGTTCGCGCGGTGGCTCGACGAGGGGCGGGCGCCGTATTTTTTTGCGCACTATCCGGGTGAGACGCTCGCGCCCGAGGTGGCGCGCTTGTTCTATGAGCGCCTCCGCGCCCTCCGCCCCGCCCTCCCGCGGGCGCCGGGGTGGCCGTCGGAGGTGCAGATGGGGTTGTTTTCAGGGTGATCGGAGCGCCTGGGCAATCGAGGAGAAGAGGCGGTTTGCCCCTTTCGCGGTGAGGGTCTTTGACAAGAGCTGCGCTTGCTGCTCAATCGTCCAGTCGCTTGGGTTGAGCGGGACGTCCTCTAGGGCCTCCTCTGCGCGCATGAGGCCCTTGATGCGCCTCAGCTCTGCGGGGCTGAGGCCCGCGCGAGGATTCACGGCCGCGTAGAGCAGCGCGGGGAGCTCAGCGCTCAAGGGGATGAGCGGGGGGAGGGGGCGCGCGCCAAACAGCTTGGTCCAGGTCTGCTTGATCTGATGTAGGCGTCTGTTGAGGGACGCCTGAGGGTCTTGGTCTGCTTGGTAGAGATCAACGCGGTTCAGCGTCAAGAGCAGCGGGCGGTCGAGGGCGTGGCTCAGGTGGCTCAGGGCGGCCTCGTCGACCTTGGGGTTGGTCTCTTGCGCGTTGAAGACAAAGAGCACGCACGAGGCGCCCTTGAGCGCCTTGAGGGCGTAGGTGCGCTGCGCGGGGAGGTCAGGGAGGCCTTGAGGCTCCGAGAGGCGCTCAAGGGCTGGCAGCTCTGTGAGGCTGGGGAGGGGCGCGCCTGAGCGCCTCGCGCGCCGTGAGAGGGTCATCCATGGCGCCGAGGCGCCCAGAGGCGCAAGGGAGGCCCTCAGCCGCCGCTCGCGGAGGGCGAGGGTCAGCTGGAGCCATGAGCGCGGCGCGCTGAGGTGCCAGAGCTCGCGCGTGACGGGCGCGCCGCGCGCGAGCTCTTGCTCGGTGATCTGGGGAGTCGTGAGCGGGCTCTCCACGAGCGAGATCGTTAGGGGGGATAGGGTGTTAGGCTGCACGCTCACGGGGGCAACCCAGGCGCCGCAGAGGAGGTTCAGGAGGGCGCTCTTGCCGCTTGAGGTGGTGCCCGCGATGATAAGGGAGCTGCTCATCTCATATCACGCTTCTTGAGAGCGCCTCGCGGAGCTCTTTGAGGGCCGCTGAGATGTCGAGGTTGGCGCCTTTGGTGCGCAGCTCTGCGGGGAAGTCGGGCTCGTTGAGGAGGCGCGGGTCTCGGCTGTGGTAGAGGCCGTCCATGATGGCGCGCGCGAGGTCCTCGAGCTCGTGGCTCATGAAGCGGTCTCTGAGCCGCGAGAGCTCTTGGCGAAAGTAGCCCGTGAGGCCCGAGGCGCTGAAGACCGCTTCGATGATGTAGCGCGCGACGATGCTGAGGTCTCCCTCGACCTCGGTGATCACCTCGTTGCGCTCTTTGGCGGTCTTTGGGTATTCTTCTAGCCTGAATGGCTCGCTCGATGAGTTCAGGTCGCCTGGCTTCACAGGGATCTTTAAGACGGCTTGGCGCAGGAGGGGGTGAGTGAGGAGGGCGACGCCGTGTTTGGCGAGCTGTGAGCTCTGGTTGAGGGCCTCCTCTTTGCCCTTGTAGTAGTCATCGATGATGCTGAGGTCGAGGGATGATTCCTTGATCAGCTTTTTGCGGCTCTCTGTGTTCACGGGGTGCTGGATAAATACGTTGATGAGCGGGAGCGCGAAACGCAAGAAGAGGGTCTCGAGTCCGTGGGTGACGCGCTTCTCGAAGCTCTGCAGGTCGCCGATTAAGCAGATGGTGATCTGGTCGCTCCCCCAGAGCTCTTCTCTGAAGGAGCGCATCAGCGTCTCTAGCTCTCGCTGGAAGCCGCCCGTGAGAGTCGTGGCGAGGGCGCCGATCGCCTGCTGCGCCTCGGTGCGGAGGCGCCGGCGCCACTCAATGTTGGAGCCCCCGATGTCTTGGTCCTTGCGAGAGTCAAAGAGGCGGTCTCGTGGCTCCTCTTGTCTGTGGTAGAGCGTGCTGAAGAGCTCGTTGACGCCCTTGGTGTACTGCTCTCGGAGGTCGTTGAGACTCACCTCTTCTGTGATGAGCTGCTCGCAGCGCTCATAGGCTTTCTTCCTGGCGCTCTCCCAGCGACCCCGCCACCACTCGTTGAGCTTGCGCCGCCGGCCCTCTTCCGCCTGCCGCTCCGCGAGGGCGGGGTCGTCAGGGTAGCGCTGGCGCGTTTCATTAAAGAGTCGCTCCGAGGCCTCTCGGATCTTTTGCAGGGTCTTGTCGCAGCGCGCGCTGAGCACGTGACCGCGCTCGTGCTCGAGGTAGTGAGCGACGCGTGATTTGAGGCGCCCAACCCCGCACGCCTCCACGAGCGCCTCGTCGCCCTGGGCGCCGCAGAGGTCTCTGAGCGCCGTCGCCATCTTCTCGCGGCTGCCGACCTGCTTAAAGAGCTTGTCGCTGGCCACGTTGGTCATCATGAGGTGGCCCGCGGCGGTGCCGGAGATGAGGTGGTCGCGGGGGAGCTCCGCGCGCGTCTGCCACTCGCGGTACGCCTTCTCCGTGTTCTCGCTGAGCGACGCGGCGCTCCCCTCGATGTCGATCTGGCCCAAGAACACAAAGAGCTTGTCTGCGAGCGAGACCTCTGAGTCGCCACGGCGCGCGAACTCGATCAGCTGCTGTTCGCTGGCTTCGAGGCTCGGGGTCTTGGAGCGCTGTATGCAGATGATGGCGTCGCAGTCCTTGAGCATCTCGCGAGACTCTTCGATGTGCTTGCCGAGGCCCGAGTTGAGTCCGGGGACGTCGTAGAAGACGACGCCGTCGGCGGAGGCGAGGCGGCTCGTATGGAGGTGGGCCTCACGGACGGCGTGCGCGATCTCCGGGGAGGCGACGTAGAGCTCAAGGTTCTCTTTGATGTCAGAGAGCTCGCTGAACGGGAAGGTGCGTCTCCCTTGGGCGATGACCTCGTCGAGGTTCGCGCGGTGCTCCTCGATGGTCCTCAGGTCCGCTTGGGCGCGCCGTGCGTTGTCGCCGTCCTTGGAGGCGAGCGCCTTGAGGTCGCTGATGTAGGCGTTAAACTCGTCATGAGTTTTGGTGTGTACGTCGAGGCGCTGCTCGTGTGAGTTGAGCACCGAGAAGACCTGTGTGGTGGTGAAGGTGCAGCGCGAGGTGTCGCTCGGCAGCAGGTCATATCCGAGCCACGCGTTGACGAAGGTGCTCTTGCCGGCCTTCTCGAGGCCGACGACGGCGATGCGAAATTCGCCCTGCTCAAGTCGGCGGCGAGTGCGCTCAAGCGCCTCCATCTGCAGGGAGAGCTGGTCAAGTGCGGCGCCCGTCTCGCCGCTCTCACCAGGGCTCAGGCGGCTCTTGAGGTGGCGCGCTTTGTGGTAGATGTGCGCGGCGCGCTTGATCTCTTGGATGTAGCGCTGTGAGAGCTCTGCCCATGGGGTGATGGAGGGGCTCATGCGTGCGTCCTTTGTGTGTTGGTCGTCTTGGTTGGTCAGGGGGCGAGCTAGGCGTTGTCGTTGCCGCTGCTGACGCGCGCTGTGTCATTGAGCCGCTCGTATCTCAGCTCGCGGAGCGTGAAGCGCGCGCCGCTTAGGCGGCGCTTGAGGACTGAGAGGCTCTTGGTCTGTAAGAGGTCTTGGTAGGTCTGTTCGTCACAGGTGTGCTCGATGTTCACGCAGAGGTAAATCTGCGCGGTCCGCGTGAAGAGGCCTTCGCCGTCTGGGTAGTTGAAGGAGCGCTCTCCGGGCGCTT
>VGTA01000166.1 GCA_016874875.1 Deltaproteobacteria bacterium
CGGAGAGGCCCACAGTCGCCGCGAGAGTCGCCGCGAGAGTCGCCGCGAGAGTCGCCGCGAGAGTCGCCGCGAGAGTCGCCGCGAGAGTCGCCGCGGGGCGAGGGGGCTGAGCGGAGTGATTCATGAAGAGCTCCCTGAGCTGTTGAGGTCCAAGAGGAAGAGCGTGGCGAGGAAGGGCGTGACGCGGCGCTGATCATATCCGCTTCAGCGCCGAGGCGTAAGGCGTAAGGCGTAAGGCGTAAGGCGTAAGGCGTAAGGCGTAAGGCGTAAGGCGTAAGGCGTAAGGCGTAAGGCGTAAGGCGTAAGGCGTAAGGCGCGCCCCAGCGCACCTCAGCGCCGCCAGAAGGCCGGCGTGAACACCACCAGCACGGTGTAGAGCTCAAGGCGCCCCAAGAGCATCAGCAGCGCGCTCACCCACTTGCCGCTCGCCGTGAGGCCCGCGTAGTTGTCGTAGGGCCCGATGTCGCCCAGCCCAGGCCCGATGTTACCTAGACTCGAGGCGCTGCAGGTGAGCGCCGTGGCGAGGTCGTGGCCACAGAGGGCGAAAAACAGACTCCCCGCCACAAAGAGGGTCAAGTACAGCCCCACGAAGGCGATCGAGGCGCGCAGCACATCGGGACTCACCACCTGCCCCTCCGAGCGGATGCTGCGCTTGCCCGTGGGGTTGAGCAGATAAAAGAACTCGCGCGTCCACACCTTCCAGAGCAGCAGGTGGCGCACCACCTTCACCCCCCCCGCCGTGGAGCCCGCGCAGCCCCCCAAGAACATGAAGAGCGTCAAGACCATGAGCGCCAGCGGCGCCCCCGTCCACAGCTCAAAGTTGGCGCTGGCGTACCCGGTGGTGGTGACGATGGAGATGACCTGAAAGAGCCCCACGCGCAGCGCCTCCTCGACCCCGACGGCGTACCCCCCCGCCAGCACCGCGTAGGACACCAGCCCCCCGCCGAGCAGCACCAAGAGCGCGTAGGCGCGCATCTCGACGCTCTCCCAATAAGCGCGGAGGTGCCCCTGAATAAAGAAGAAGTGCAGGTTGAAGCTCGCCCCCGCCAAGAACATAAACACCACCATCACCCACTCCACGAGCGGGCTGGCGAACCCCGCCACGCTCGTGGCGCGCGTGGAGAAGCCGCCTGTGCCCATGGTGCTCATGGCGTGACACACCGACTCGAAAAAGTCCATCGAGCCCGACCCCCAAAAGATCAACGCCAGCCCCGCCGTGAGCGCCCCATAGACGCGCCACAGAATCTTGGCCGTCTCCTTCATGCGCGGCGCCAGCTTGTCGGTCTTGGGGCCCGGCGCCTCCGCCTTAAAGAGCTGCATACCGCCGACGCCGAGGAGGGGCAGCACCGCCACCCCGAGCACGATGATGCCCAGCCCCCCGATCAGGTGCGTGGCGCAGCGCCACAGCATGATGCCGCGCGGCAGCCCCAGCGCCCCGCTCGGCGCGTACCCCACCCCGCCCTCGTAGCGGTCCCACAGCCCGTCGGTGATGATGGACGCCCCCGTGGTGGTGAGCCCCGACATCGACTCAAAGAAGGCGTTGGTGAAGCTGCAGAACTCCGCCCCCACCACCGGCGCGGGGGCGCCGCAGGGCGCCGTGGGCGAGAGGTGCGCGTAGAGGTAGTAGGGGAGCGCGCACACCACCCCGGCGGTGAGCCAGGTGGCGGTCACCAGGAGCAGCCCGTCGAGGTGGTTGAACTCCACCCGCTGCAGCGCCCCGCGCGTCCTCCAGAACACCGCCCCCCCGCCCGACACGCAGAGCGCCAGCGCGGCGAGCAGGCCGCGGCGGTCGGTGTGGTGCGCGTCCAAGAGCGAGTAGAGGGCGCTCGGCACCATAAAGAGCACGAGCAGCAAGACCAGCGCGCTGAGCACGTGCGCGCGCGCCAGCCGCAGGTCGCGCCGCTCCTCCTCGAGGGCGCTCTCCACCGCCCGCAGGTCGCTCCTCATCGCCAGAGTCTCCACCCGCGGCGGCGCTCAAAGACGGCGTCGATGCTCGAAAAGTGACGCGAGTACGAGATGATGAACAGCAGGTCCCCCTCCAGAATCTCCGTCTCCCCCGACGGCATCAACCCCTCCCCGTTGCGCATGATCGCCGCGATGAGCGCCTCCCCCCGCGGCCACTTGGCGCTCTCGTTGAGGTCGCGCACCCTCCTCCGCACATAGGGGTTGTCGGGCGTCACGCGAAACTCGCGCACCTCCACGTCCTCCGTCCCCGAGAGCGTGTGAGAGGCGATGGAGAGCGTGTTGATGATGGACTGCGAGAGCTCGTTGACCGCCATCTGGCGCGGACTCAGCACCACCTCGAGCCCCAGCTCGCGAATCACCGAGTGGTAGCGCTCGTTGTTGGTGATGACGAGCGTGCGCTTAAAGCCGAGCTGGCGGGCGAGGAGCGCGCACACAAAGTTCTCCTCGGAGTCGTCCGACGTCGTGATCAGCACGTCGTGCTCACGCGGCTTATAGGCGCGCAGCTCGGCGAGGTCGCTCAGCTTGTCGCGGAAGTAGCTCACCAGCCCCTCCGGGTCGTTCGCCTCCATCTCCGCCATCACGCCCTCGTCCCCATCAAAGAGGTACACCTTGAAGCCCTCGCGCGCGATCGCCTGCGCCAGCGAGATGCCGATCTTGCTCGCCCCCGCCACGTACACCGTCGCCCGCCCCTCCGCGCTCGCCACAAGGCCGCGGTAGAGCTCGGGGAAGCGCTCAGGCGTGGCGCACACATAGATGTCGTCCCCCGCCTCGAGCAGCGCCGTCGAGGCCGGAATCACCGTGTCGGACGTGCGGAACTTGGTCATCGCCGCGATGGTGAGCGCGCGCCCCTGCGCGAAGGTCACGAGGTCCTGGTTGAGGGCGGGGCTCGTGTCGGGCAGCTTGATGCCGTAGAGCTTGATGCGCCCCTGCTCAAAAGAGAGCGTGTCGATCAGGTGGTGGTAGTTGATGATCTCGATCACCTTGGCCACGCAGATCTGCTCGGGGTTGATCAGCACGTCCACGTCCATATCGCTGCCGCGCACGCTGCGCGCCAGACTCTGGCTGCGGACGCGGGCGTACATGAGCGCGGCGGGGAGCGGGTCCTCGCCGTCGCGCAGGCGCCGGGCGTCCTCCGTATCGCGCATCTTACGCACCATCCAGCACGCGAGGAGATTCACCTCATCCGAATCCGTCACCGCGATGATCATGTCTTGGTGAACGGCGTCCGCCGCGCGCAGCGTGTCGGGGCACGTGCCGTGGCCCACCAGCACGGTGAGGTCGCTCGCCCCGTCGATCTCGCCGGTGACGCCCGCGTCACGCTCGATCAGGGTGACGTCGCACTTGTTCTGGAGGCGCTCGATCGTCTTGGCGCCCACCTCGCCGCCACCGATCACCAGGATTCGCTTTTGCATTCGGGCTCTCTTTGGGATAAGACAGACGGCGCGCCTTATATCACGAGCCCGCGCGCTTTGTGTACCCCTTCACACCCGCCCCCGCACCCCAAGGCACCATGGTCTTAGAGAAAATCAGGAGCGGCGTAGAGGGCGTGGGCGCGCTCACGATCAAGGGCGTGGAGAGCGTGGGGCGGGCGAGTCTCTTTCTGCTCGAGACGCTCCTGTGGGTCCCGCGCCCGCCCTACCGCCTCCGCGTCCTGCTGAGCGCCCTGGAGTTCGTGGGCGTGGGCAGCCTCTTCATCGTGATCCTCACCGGCTTCTTCACCGGCGCCGTGTTCGCCCTGCAGGGCGCCACCGCCTTTAAGCTCTTTAACGCCGAGAGTCTGGTGGGCTCCACCGTGGCGCTCTCGCTGGCGCGCGAGCTGGCGCCCGTGCTCACGGGGCTGATGGTGAGCGGGCGCGCCGGGAGCGGCATCGCCACGGAGCTGGGCACCATGCGCGTCACCGAGCAGATCGACGCCCTCTACACCATGGCGGTCAACCCCATCCAGTACCTCGTGGTGCCCCGCTTCCTCGCCGGCGTCATCATGGTGCCGCTCCTCACGAGCCTCTTTAACCTCGTGGGCATGGTGGGCTGCTACGCGGTGGGCGTGCGCCTGCTCCACATCGACGAGGGGGTGTTCTTGGAGAAGGTGCGCTGGTTCGTGGAGCCCGCCGACATCTACAACGGCCTGCTCAAGGCCTGCGTCTTTGGCGGCATCCTCACGCTGGTGGGCTGCTACAAGGGCTTCTACGCCACGGGCGGCGCGCGCGGCGTGGGGCTCGCCACCACGGAGGCGGTGGTGGTGTCGAGCGTGCTGATTCTCACGGCTGACTATATCCTCACCGCGCTCATGTTCACCTGAGCCCCGCTCACATCACCTCTGCTCACATCACCTCTGCTCACATCACCTCTGCTCACATCACCTCTGCTCACGAGACTCGCCGATGAACGCCCTCTTCACGCCCTTCAAGGTCGGCCTGCTGATGATCGCCGCCTCCTCCTCGCTGGTGTGGATGAGCACACAGGTGCGCGAGGGCATCTCCGAGCGCGAGGACCTCACGAGCGCTTTCGCGCTCTTTAATGACGTGGGGGGGCTGGCCGTGCGCTCCAAGGTGGTGATCGCCGGCATTACCGTGGGGCAGATCGACCGCATTGAGCTGGCGGGGGACCAGGCCAAGGTGTGGCTCACGCTCACCCTGCCGCTCCGCGCCGACGCGCGCATCGCCAAGCGCCAGGCGAGCCTCCTCGGGGAGTCTTTCCTGCAGCTCACCCCCGGCTACCAGGGCCCCCCCATCCCGCAGGGCGGCGAGATCAAGCGCGTGGACTACGACGCGTCCCCCTCCGACCTGATGGAGGAGGTGCGCGGCATCATGGTCAACGTCAACGAGATCACGCTGAGCCTCAAGAACGTGCTCGCCGGCGAGAACGGCGAGCAGCGCCTCGTGGGGATCCTAGAGAACATCAACCGCGTCGTCGAGCAGATGAGCCAGGCGCTCTCGGGGAACTCGCCCAAGCTCGACCGCGTGGTGGACAACGTGATCGCGGTCACCGACGAGGCGCGGCGCTTTACGGTGGACTTTCGGCGCAAGGCGGACCTGATCTTGGCGGACGCGCAGCGGGTGTCGGAGAACGCGCGCCTCATCTCCGCCGACGTGCGCGCCATCGTCAGCCAGGACGGCGCCGGCGGCGGCGCGTCGGTGCAGGGGGCGATGGCGCGCCTGCAGGACTCTATGCGGCGCCTCGATGACACCCTCGAGCACACGCGCTCCATCGCGCAGAAGGTGGACGAGGGGCAGGGGTCCCTCGGGCAGCTCGTCAACAACGACCGCCTCGCGCGCAGCGTGGGCAACTTTGTGGACGAGTCCTCGCGCTTTATCAGCCGCCTCACCCGCCTGCAGTTTCAGGTGGGCATGAGCAGCGAGTACTACATGAGCCAGGCGGTGGCCAAGAGCTACTTTGAGCTCCGCATGATGCCCAAGCCCGACAAGTACTACGTGCTGCAGCTGGTGGACTCGCCGTCGCGCAAGACGAGCGTGGTGGAGCGCCTCACCACCACCACCCGCGGCGGCGTGAGCAGCGCGGTGCGCGAGCAGGTGCAGACCACGGAGGACAGCTTCTTGGTGAGTCTGCAGTTCGCCAAGCGCT
This sequence comes from Deltaproteobacteria bacterium, assembly GCA_016874875.1. Classification (GTDB taxonomy): domain Bacteria; phylum Myxococcota_A; class Bradymonadia; order UBA7976; family VGTA01; genus VGTA01. The sequence continues at coordinate 5,548 of VGTA01000166.1, forward strand.
TCCACTTCTTGACGGGGCGCGTGGGGCTTCTCGAGAACTCGGGCGCCCTCGGGCTCGACGTGACGGCGCTGGGGGACCGCCTCCAGGTGGTGACCGACCTCTTTGAGTTTGAGGCCGACCGCAACCCCCGCCTGCGCGCCCGCGCCACCTACGCGTTTTTCGCGCACCTCTACGTGGCTGCCGGCATCGACGACGTGCTGAATCGCTCCTCCATGGACTATTTCGTGGGCGGCGGGCTGCGCTTTAACGACGATGACCTGCAGGCGATCCTCGCCACGGCGCCGATCCCGTCCTTCTAGCCCCCTCCGCAGGAGTCCGCCCCGCGATGCCCCACAGCTCCGCCCCCTCAGCGCCCGCCACCTCCACCGCCCCCCTCGCCCCCCTCGCCGACGGAGCGCGCCCCGACCCCACCCCGTTCGCCCTCGGCCACCCCACCCACCTCGCGCGGCTGCCCGCCCGCGTGGGGTCCGCGGAGCTGCTCAAGGTGCCGGCGCCGGCGGTGGGGGCGAGCGCGGGGGAGGCGGAGTGGGCGGGGGGCGCGGGGGGGGCGGGGGGGGCGCGCGTGGCGCGGCTGCTCAACCTCGGCAACGCCCTCGCCTACGGCGGCGAGATGGGGATGCCGGAGTGGGTGATGCTCGACTGCGGCCTGCTCCCCACCTCCTTTATGGGCTTCTGCCGCCGCGCCGCTGACCTCTCCACGCGCACGCGCGCCGCCCTCAACGAGCGCCTCGCGCGCCTCGAGACCACGCTCAGCCCCAGCCGCCTGAGCGCCGAGGAGCTCCTCGGGGTGCCGCGGGGGCCCCTGCGCGACGAGGAGTGGGTGCCCGTGGCGGAGTTCTGCGCCCTCCCCACCCTCACCCCTGGGCAGGTGATGGGCTACTCGCTCTTTAGCCTTGAGCAGGGCCTCGGCGTGCGCGCCAAGGCGCTGGGGCTCGCGCTCCACGCCTCGTTGGGGGCGCGGGCGCAGCTCGGCGTGGCGCAGTACAGCAACACGGCGGCGCTGCGCGCGCACCTGCGCTTTGGGCCCCTCGAGCTCGTGGACCCGCTCACGCCGCTCCACACGCGCGCGGGCGAGACGTTCATCTACCGCCTGGCGATTCCGCCCGAGGGGGCGCTCATCGACATGGCGGCGGGCTCGCGCCTCCGCTACACGTCCCATGACCCCTCCCCCTACGCCGCGCCGGAGGAGGGGCGCTGGGTGCGCGCCGATGACGTGGGCGCGTGGGGGGCGCTCCGCGCGCACGTGGCGGCGGGGGCGCGCGCAGCGCTGGCGGGGGCGCGCGCCACGCCCCTCGGGGACGCGGAGGTCTTGGTGGTCACGGACCGCTGAGCCG
>VGTA01000167.1 GCA_016874875.1 Deltaproteobacteria bacterium
GGGGGGGTCACGGGGACTCCTCGGGGCGGGGGGCGCTGAGCGCCACGCCGCGCGGGGTGGCCGTGAGGGCGGGGGTGAGGGGCGGGAGGGTGCGGGCGAGGCGCGCGCCCATGAACTCGTCGGCGTAGGAGGGGAGCTCGGCGAGGCGCTCGCCGAGGGGGAAGACCCAGGGGTGGTTGGCCCAGGAGCCGCCGAGCAGCCACTTGGGCTGGCGCGCGGAGCGGCAGAGGGCGGGGGCGCCGGGGCGCTCGCCCGCGCCCGCCGCCTCGCGCTCCGCCTCGCCCACCGCCTCGCGCTCCGCCTCGCCCACCGCCTCGCGCTCCGCCTCGCGCCCCGCCTCGCGCCCCGCCTCGCGCTCCGCCTCGCGCTCCACCTCCTCGTCGCGCCCGCCGTCCTCGCACCACTCCCACAGGAGTCCGCTCATGTCGTAGAGCCCCCAGCGGTTGGGGGCCAGCGCCGCCACCGGGTGGAGCTTGGAGCCGGCGTTCTGCGCCGACCACGCCACCTCGCCCACCTGGTCGCCGCCGGCGTAGGCGGTGGGCAGGCCGGCGGCGGCGGCGTAGCACCACTCGGCGGAGGTGGGCAGGCGGAAGCTGTGGGCGCCATGGGGGTTGGCGCGCACCGCCCAGCCGCCGCGCTCGAGGTCCTCGTTGGAGGGCTCGGGCGCCGCGCCGCGCGCGCCGGGGTGCGTGAACAGGTAGTAGGGCGCGAGCCCGCGCTCGCGCGACGCGGCGTTGCAGAGGCGCGCGGCGTCGAGCCAGCTCAGGCGCGTGGCGGGGAGCAGCGGGTGCGGCGGCGGGGGCGGGGGGCCGGGGCGCGCGGCGAGGGCGGCGCCGAGGAGGCGGGCGGCGAGGGCGCGCGTGACCAGCGCCTGCCCGATGGCGAAGGGGCGCGCCACGCGCCACTCCTGCCCCTCAAAGCCCTCGACGCGCCCCGGGGCGATGGGGACGAGGTGGAGCGAGAGGTCGCTGCCCCCCCGCGCCTCAGCACCCGCGCCCCCCCCCGCGTCTGACCCCGCGCCCGCCGCCCACGCCAGCGCCGCGGCGAGGCGCGCCGCGGCGCCCTCGCCCCCCGCGGCGCCCTCGCCCCCCGCCGGCGGCAGCAGCACGCGCGCCTCGCGCGGGTCCACCCCGAGGTCGCGCAGCAGCCGCTCCGCCCGCCGCGGCGCCTCAAAGCGCTCAATGGAGGTGAGGCGCGGCGCCGGCGTGAGCCACAGCACGCCGCGGCGCCCCCCGAGCAGGCGGGCGAGGGCGAGCGCCTCGCGCTCTAGGCGCCTCGGCGCCCCCTGCAGGAGGCGCGCGATGGGGTACGCCCACACCCACGCGGCGGCGCCCGTCACCCCGCACAGCGACGTGAGGAGCACCCACCCCCCGGGCCCCAGCCGCCACTCGCGCGCCGCCGCCTCCTCGCCGAGCAGCGGCGGGGCGCCGAGGGCGCCGAGCAGCTCCGGCGCGCCGTCCCCAAACACAAGCGCCGCGCGCGCGCCGCGCCCCTCAGGCACCACGCCGCCTCGCTCCACGCGCGTCGCCCCCAAGGCGCCTCACTCCCCCGTCTGCCAGCGCAGCGAGAAGGGCCCCGACTCGCCGCTGGCGCCGTCCACCACCACAAACAACGCCCCCGTCTGCGTGGGCGTGTAGCGGAGGGTCTCCGTGAGCGCCCCGTCCTGCCCCGCCACGCACGACGACTCCACGCTGCCCTCACACGTCGTGAGCAGGTAGAGCGCCGCGTCCCAGCCCTCCGCCGGCTCGAGCGTGAGCGTCACGGGCACCCCCGCGCTCACGGGCAGCGAGAAGACCACGTCAGGGCCGGTGGTGTTGTCGCGCGTGCACACGTTCTGACGACTCATCGCGTAGTCGTCGCGCGCGCCGCTCGTGTCGCCCTGCGCCACCCCCGAGGCCCCCGCGAGCGCCTGCGCGCTGGCGCAGACCTCGTTGGCGGGGGCGCGCGCGGCGGGGCGGGCGCTCACCTGCAGCTCCGCCAGCCCGCGCGAGTGCGTGTCGACGCCGGCGAGGGTGACGTGGTGCTCGCCCGCCTCCAAGAGCACCTCCGCCCCAAAGCCGCACGCCACCGGCGCGCCGCCGCAGCGGTCGCTCAGCGACACCACCACGGGGAACTCGGCGGGCTTGGACGCCGCCTGAATCGTCACGAACGAGCGCTCGGCGAGGGTGAAGGAGTACACCACGTCCGGCCCCCCCTCCCCGCAGGTCGCCACGTCCGCCCCCGCCTGGTCTAGACTCGCCTCCACCACCGCCACCCCGCCCACGAACGCCAGCGCCTCCACGCGCTCGCAGGTGTCGTTGACCGGCGGCGGCGCGAGGGGGCGCAGCTCCACGTCCACCTGAAACGACGGGCGCTCCCCCGCCACCACGCCGTCCACGAGGAGCGTGTAGCGGCCCGCCGCCACCCCCGTCACGGGGTCCACGGGCGGGTTGAGCGGCGCGCGGAGGACCGCCGGGTTGGGGGGGGTGATGAAGGGGTTGTTCACGTCAAAGCTGCGTGCGCTGCAGGCGAGCTCGCTGCTGCTCTGGTCGCACTGGGCGCGGAGCGAGAGCACGGGGGCGCCGAGCGTGCCCGCCGACACCCCTGACACGCGCGCCACGAGCAGACTCGGCGCCGTCGCGTCCACTGAGTACGCGCGCTCGGGCGAGTCGCTGTCGGGGGCGCAGGAGGCGCGCAGCACGTCGTCCCCCTGCAGCTCACCGAGCGCGCCGCCGCGCTGCTGATCGAGGGTGAGGCGCTCGGCGGCGCCGCAGAGGCCGGCGAGGGCGGGGCTGACGGCGTTGAGCTCGAGGGCGTAGCGCCCCTGCCCGAGGCGGCGCGGGTCGCTGGCGTCGGACGAGAGGCGCAGGCAATAGCGCCCGCGCTGCTGCACGGTGAGGTCGATGTCCACGGCGTTGAGGTCGGGCGCCCACTGCCCGCGCGCCCCCTCCACCTCGCCGCCCTGCGGGTCGAGGAGCGCGCCCGTGATGAGCGCGTCGCCCACCTCCACGCGCCCCTTCACCGTGAGGCGCTCGTTGCGCCCCATCTCAAAGCACAGCACGTCGAGGTCGCCGGGGCAGATCTGCCCGCGCACCACATCCGGGAAGGGGGACGCCGCGGAGGCGCGCACCAGGCGCGCCGTCTCCGCCGCGTCATCGCCGCCGCTCAGCTCAAAGGGGTCGTCAAAGCATACGCCCTCGCCCGCCTCCGCGAAGTGCAGCTCGAGGTCGTACTCCGCCGTGGAGCGCGGCCCCTCCTGAAACACGCGCACGAAGAGCGCCCGCGGCGCCGCGCTCTCAAGGACGCGCACGCCCTCCACGGGCGCGGGCCCCACGCCGCGCCCCACCTCGCGCCCCTCCGCGTCGAGCACCTGCACGCCGAGGTTGGCGCCGCGGTCGCGCTGGCGCACCGCCACGAGCGCGCTCGTGCCGGGGGGCAGCGTGAAGCGGAAGAAATCATCCACGCAGCTCACCAGCCCGCGATACACCCGATCGCCGTCGACGTCGAGCGCCTCGGCGAGGGTGGGGTGAGCGCCGAGGGCGTCCTCGGCGCACTCCGGCGCCGCGCACTCGCCGAGCACGCAGCGGCGCCCGTCGAGGCACTCGCCGTCGCCCGTGCAGGCGCCGGGCACCTCGGCGCAGCGCCCCGCGGCGCACACCTGGTTGCGCGCGCACTCGGAGTCCACGTCGCAGGGCCCGCACACGCCATCGCGCCGACACACGTCCCCAAAGCCGCACTGCGCGCGCTCCTCGCAGCCGGCGCCGAGGGGGGCGGCGCCGCACTGCCCCGAGGGGAGGCAGGAGAGGCCCTCGGGGCACTCGTCGCCCTCGCGGCAGTCGAACGCCGCGTCGCAGACGGGGTCGCGATTCGTGTCGCGGCGGTCCACGCACACCTGGCTCACCTGCCCGCCGTCGCTCGTGGCGGCGCCGAGGGCGTCGCCGCGCACCACCAGGCGCGAGGCGGGGGGGCACTCGAGGGTCCCCTCGCAGGCGCCCTCGAGGGCGCACAGCCCACCCGCCGCCTCCCCGTCCGCCGAGGCGGCGCCCTCAAAGGGTACGCAGGTGGCGGCGCCGTAGCAGTCGACGTCGGTGGCGCAGCTGCCGCAGCGGCCGCGGCGCTGCCCCGGCTCGTCCCCCTCGGGCCCAAAGCAGGAGGGGCGCTCCGCCGGGCAGCCCTCGCTCGTCTGGCACTCCGCCGCCGCGCACGCCCCCGTCGCGCAGATGCGCCCAGCGAAACACTCCTCGTCGCGCGCGCAGGTGGCGGGCTCCGTGGGCTCCATGTCCACCACATCCGCCTCCTCGCCGCCGCCCATGTCGGGGAACACGCGCGCGTCCGGCTCCTCCACCATCATGTCCTTGGCGGGCGCCTTCTTGCCCCCCTCGTCCGGGCAGCCCCAGAGCAGCGCCGCGGCGGTGAGGGCGAGGGGGAGCGCCACAGGGAGCGCCACAGGGAGCGCCATAAAGAATCTTGAGAGTCTCATCTGTGCTTCCTCGGCCCTTGCGGGCGCACTAAATCATAGGCAGTATGTGGGTCTAGCGGGCGTTGAGCGGGCGCTGAGCGGGCGGTAAGCGGTAGCCGAGCGGGCGTTGAGCGGGCATTGAGCGGGCGTTGAGCGGACATTGAGCGACTCTGCGCGAGCGCCGAGTCCGCGCCCGCCGATGAGCGCGGCGCCGCAGCGCCTCTGCCGCCAATGCCGCCCGCGCCGCTCACTTCGTCCAATATGCACCTAAAATAAAACGCTGACAAGCGCCACCACAGCAACGAAAGACATAAACGCCATGTGGCTGAGCCCCCCACTCTGCGTCGCGCAGAGCGCTCGCGCGTACACGAACAGACGCACCGCGCCAAGCGCCCCTCTCGCGCTCTCCCTCGCGCTCTCCCTCGCGCTCCCCCTCGCGCTCTCCCTCGCCCTCGCGCTGCTCTCGCCCGGCGCGGCGCGCGCGGAGGTGCCTGGCTTTACCCTCAACATGCTCAGTCCCAGCGACGGCGAGTGCGTGTCGAGCGAGTACACCGAGGCGGACCCGTTCGGGGGCGGATTTATCAACGGCGAGGCGCAGCCGATCTCGAGCACTCGCGTCCGCTTCGCGCTCTCCTCACCGCCGCCCGACCCGCTCTCCATCGCCCTGCGCGTGGGCTCCGTCACCCCCGCCTTCGCGCAGCCCCCCCCCCCCCCCCGCCCCAACTGGAGCTTTGGCCAAGACCCCGTCGCCGCCTGCGGCGGGCAGGGCTACTGCATCTTTACGCGCAAGTGCATCTGCTTTGATGACCGCGACTGCAGCGGCGGGGCGGGGGTGTGCCGCCCCGACCAGACCTGCGGCTGCGCCTCGGACGCGCAGTGTGGGGTGGGGCAGGTGTGCAGCGAGCAGGGGGTGTGCGCGTGCGGCGACAGCCGGGCCTGCGGCGCGGGGCAGACCTGCCGCCCCGACGGCGCGTGCACCTGCGCCACGAGCGACGACTGCGGCGACGGCCTCGTCTGCTCGGGCGGCGTCTGCGGTCAGCCGAGCGCCTCCGATGTGACCTACCTCGACGTGCCCAACCCCGCCGACGGGCTAGTGGTGGAGACGAATCTACCCCCCGGCGTGACCGACGCGCCCGCCCTCAGCCTCTCCGTCACCGCCACCTCGCAGCTCAGCGGGCAGGTGCTCACCGCCGCCAGCGTGGGCTTCTCCCTCGACCGCCAGTTCCCCGTCCTGCGCCAGACCGACTTCTGCGCCAACGACGCCGCCTGCGGCGCCGGGCGGGTGTGCGACCAGGCGCGCAAGCGGTGCGTGACCCCCGCGCAGGCGGCCCTCGGCCCCTGCCGCCCCGAGGACGACCTCTCGGGCGCCCTCCCCCCCACCTACGTCCTCTCCGACAACCTCGACGCCGCCCCGCAGGTGGTCCACCTGCCCACGCAGCAGCGCGGCTGCTTCACCACGCAGCGCCTGCTGCTCAAGGACTCCTGCGGCAACGCGCAGGTGGTGGGGCTCACCAGCCAGCGCGCGCCCCTGCCGGGGGAGCTGCAGGCGAGCCTCGAGGGCTTCCGCTGCTTTGGGGAGCCCTGCGACACCGGCGTCACGGGCACACCCCTCGCCGACGGCGGCAGCGCGGCGCGCGCGCTCGTCCGCCCGCGCGTGAGCGCCCCCGATGGCTGCTACGAGTACGCCAGCGCCACCATCAGCGACGTGGTGCAGGGCGCCGCCGTTAACCCGCGCCTCCACTTCGGCGATGAGATTCTCGAGGCGACGCCGGCGCAGGTGATGTCGAGTCGCGCTCTGCCCAACCCCGCCGGCGGCGTCCGCGTGGTGCACGGCGGCCCCTTCAGCCTCACCGACGGCGCCACCCTCGAGGTGACCACCAGCGGCGTCACCGAGGTGGTCACGTTCCGCGCCGCCGATTTCTTTAACATCTCCGAGGCGCTCAACATCGACGTGCTGCGCGCCGTCAACACGCAGCTCTCAGAGGCCTTTATGTTCCTCGACGGGGCGTCGCTGATGCTCCGCTCCCGCCGCCTCGGCGCCGGCGTCACCCTCGAGGTGGGGGGCAGCGCCGCCGCCGCCCTCGGCTTCACCGCCGAGTTTGAGAGCGACGCGGCGGAGGGCGGCGGCGACGGCGCGCGCCGCGTGTCGATGGCCGTCTACGCCTGCAACCAGCCCACGCCGCTCGTGACCGACACCTTTGACGTGACCATCCTCACCTCTCAGGAGATCTCCATCGGCGGCCCCTTCTCGGTGACGGAGGGGGCGCCGCTCACGGTGAGCGCGCAGCGCGTGTTTGTGCCGAGGGAGTTTGGGGCCATCGCGCGCATCGAGTGGGACGTGGACGGCGACGGCGTCTTTGAGCCCGCCCTCACGCGCGACTTTGACCCCGCCGTGGAGGCGCTCAACGGGAGCGTCGCGGAGGGCTCGGCGGTGGAG
>VGTA01000168.1 GCA_016874875.1 Deltaproteobacteria bacterium
CCCAGAAGCCGAGGCGGTCGCCCACCATCACCTCAAGTCGACTCACCCACTTGGCGCCCTTCCAGGCGTAGAGCTGCGGCGTGATCACGCGCGCGGGGCCGCCGTGCTCGGGGGCGAGGGGCGCGCCCTCGTGCTCGTAGGCGATGAGGACGTCGGGCTTGAGGAGCTCGGGGAGCGCCACGTTGGTGGTGTAGCCGTCGTGGGCGTGGCACATCACGTGGGAGGCGCCCTCGGCGGGCTCCGCGAGGGCGAGCAGGGCGCTCACGCGCACCCCCCGCCAGCGCATATTGAGCTTGCTCCAGGTGGTCACGCAGTGGAAATCCGACGTGTCGTCCACCTGCTCAAGCGCCATGAGGTCCGCCCACGAGAGGGCGAGCGGGCGCGCCACCGCCCCGTCCACCACCAGCCGCCACCCCTCGCGCGACACGGCGGGCAGGACCCCGAGGTCGAGCACGGGCCACTTGCGCGTCTCCACCTGCCCCACGGGGAGCGCGGGCATGCCGTGGCGGTTGGGGGGGCCGCTGCCCTGCGGCGCGGGGTCGCTGAGGGAGGGCGAGGACGAGATCTGCTCCTCAAAGCGGCGCATGAGGCGCAGGCGCGCCTCCACGATCCTGTCGAGCTTGCTGGGGTCGAGTCTGCTGGGCCCCGGGGGGGTGGGGAGGTCGCTCATGGTCACGCGCCCCTCACACGCCGCTGAGCTGCACGCCCTCAAAGACGCAGCTCGGGGTGTTGCTCGCCCCCTCGGGGTAGGAGTCGGCGCCCACGGCCACCAGCTGACGCCAGAGGTCCTTGAGGTTGCCGCTCAGGTTGACCTCCGTCACCGCCTCGGCGAGGCGCCCGTCGCGGATGCGGCGCCCCGCGCAGCCTAGACTCAGCTCCCCGGTGGTGGCGTTGGAGTTGCCGCCGAGGAAGCTGTCGATCATCACCCCGTCGCGCACGTCGGCGACGAGGGCGTCAAAGCCCAGGGGGCCGAGGTCCCACTGGAGGCTGTGGAGGCTCGCCCCCGTGGCCCACACCGGCTCCCCGCGCTCGAGGCTCATCTTCTTGGCGTGGTAGTCGTCGATCAAGAACGTCTTGAGCACCCCCGCCTCGATGACGGGGCGCGGGGCGGTGGCGAAGCCGTCGCCGTCCCACAGCGACGACGAGAGGCCGCGGGGCACGTGGGGGTCATCGCGCAGGGTGAGCAGCGGGCTAGCGATCTGCGTCTCGAGCCGCCCCTCCCACAGGCTGCGGCGCTGCTGCAGGGCGCCGCCGCTGAGGGGGGCGAGGAGGGCGCCGAGGAGGCGCCCCACCGCCTCCGCCTTGACGAGGGTGGTGTACTTGCCTGTGGCGAGCTTCTGCGCGCCGAGCTTGCCAAACGCCTCCTCGGCCGCCTCGCGCGCCACCACCTCTAGCGGGCGGAGGTCCCCGCGGTGGGCGCGGTAGGTGAAGCCCCCGCCGGCGGGGCGCTTGCCGTCGGCCTCCTTGAGGGTGAGGCTGGCGCTCGCGTAGAAGCTCGTCCCCTCGCGCTCGCCCTCAAAGCCGTTGGTGTGGACGCGGGCGCTCTGCCCGCGGTGGTCGCCCACGCCCGTGCTCACCGACACCACCTCCACGGCGGGCCCGCCGCGCCCGGCGCTGAGGGCGGCGGCGGCGTCGCGCGTGAGCTCCTCGAGGGCGCGCGCCTCGTCGCGGCGGCGCTCGGCGGTCACGTCGCCGTAGCCGGCGTCCACCGAATCGAGGTCCACGGCGGCGCGCCCGGCGTAGCGGGCGGGGTCGGGGAGGCTGCGGGCGGGGTCGGGCTCGAGGAGGCGCGTCATCGCCACCGCCTCGCGCAGGAAGGGCTCGAGCGCCTCGGGGCGGAGGTCGCCCGTGCTGTGGCTGCTGAAGCGCCCGTCCACGAACAGGCTCACCGAGAGGCCCTGCGAGGTGTGGTCCTCGAGCGTCTCGATGCGCCCGTCGCGCCAGCCGAGGTTGACCCCGCGGTTGCGCCCGAGAGAGACGCGCGCCTCGCTGGCGCCGAGGGAGAGGGCGAGATCGGCGACGCGGCGCGTCTGGTCAAGCAGCTGTGTCATGTGTTCTTGCTCCTGTGGGGTGCGCGGTGGGGGCGAGCGTCAGCCGCCCACGCCGCCGACGGTGATCTTGGAGACGCGCACGGTGGGCATGCCCAGCGACACGGGCACCGACTGCCCCGCCTTGCCGCACGTCCAGCCGCCCTCGTCAAAGGTGAAGTCGGCGCCCACCATGTCGGTGCGCTCGAGGACCTCGGGGCCGTTGCCGATGATGTTGGTGTCCTTGATGGGGCGCGTGAGCCGCCCGTCCTCGATGAGGTAGCCCGTCTTGATATAAAAGGTGAAATCCCCGGGGCCGATGTTGACCTGCCCGTTGGTGAAGGTCTCGGCGTACACGCCGCGCTTCACCGAGCGGATGATATCGGCGGGGTCGTGCTCGCCGGCGGTCATGTAGGTGCTGCGCATGCGGGGGACGGGGGCGTGGTGGAACGACTCGCGGCGGCCGTTGCCGGTGGGCGCCACGCCGTAGTGCTGGGCGCTGATGCGGTCGTGCATGTAGCTCCTGAGCACGCCGTCCTCCACGAGCACCGTCCGCTGCCCCTCCACGCCCTCGTCGTCCACGTTCACCGCCCCGCGGTCGCCCACGCGCGTGCCGTCGTCCACGATGGTCACGCCCTTGGGCGCGATGCGCTGGTGGAGGCGGTCGCTGTAGATGGAGGTGTTCTTGCGGTTAAAATCCGCCTCCATGCCGTGCCCGATCGCCTCATGCAGCAGGATGCCCGCCGCCCCCGCCGCCAGCACCACCGGCACCTCGCCGCCGATGGGGGCGATCTCGGCGTCAAACAAGAACAGCGTGCGCTGCACCGCCTGCTCGCGGAGGCGCGTGAGGCGCTCGGGGGTGAGGAACTCAAAGCCGGCGCGGGCGGCGAAGCTGGCGCTGTTGCTCTCGCGGCGCGCCGCGGGCCCCTCGCCCTCCGCCGCCGTGCAGCTCATCGCCACGCGCGTCATCGGCTGGCGGTCGCAGTGGGTGGCGCCGCTCGACTCCACCAAGAAGACCACGGCGTCGGAGTGGGCGAGGCTGACCTCCACCTTGACCATGCGCGGGTCGGCGGCGAAGGCCTCCTCGTTGAGCTGGCGCAGGAGCGGCAGCTTGCGCTCGAGGGGGACGCTCGACCACTCGCGCGCCACGGGATAGCGGGCGGGGTGGGGGGTGGCGTTCCAGGAGGGGGGCAGGGCGCCGCGCGCGTCGCCCTCGGCGATGAGGGCGGCGGAGCGGGCGGCGCTGAGGACGGCGGGGCGGCTGAGGTCCTCGGTGTAGGCGTAGCCCGTCTGGTCGCCCCGCACCACGCGCACCCCCACGCCGAGCGTGACGCCGCTGTAGGCGCTGTTGACGGCGCCGTCGCGCAGCGAGAGGGACTGCGAGACGGAGTGCTCAAAGAAGAGGTCCGCCCAGTCCCCCCCGCGGCCGAGGGCGGCGCCGAGGGCGTCCCGCAGGAGGGCGGCGTCCACGCCAAAGCGCCCAAAGTGTTGGAGGCCGTCGAGGGGGGCGACGGAGTGATCTGAGTGATCTGAGTGATCTGAGTGATCTGTGCTCATAGAGGGAGTCTCCCGATGTGAGGGGCTCAGAGCCCGAGGCGGCGGAGGGCGGCGGCGAGGGCGGGGAGGGCGGCGGCGACCTGCGCCTCCGCCATGGGGCGCAGGGTCTGGTAGACGCTCAGGAGCGCCTTGTGCGGCGAGCGCGCGGCGCGCGCGTCGGTGACGCTGAGGAGGGCGCTCACGAAACGCCCCTTGTGGCGCTCGATAAAGGCGTTGAGGTCCGCGCCCCCGCCCTCGGCGCGCTCAGCCCCGGCGCGCTCAGCCCCGGCGAGTCTCGCGAACTCCTCATAGAGCGGCGTGATGGCGCGGATAAAATCGGGCAGCAGGCCGCCGAGCAGCGCCTCCACCACGTTGGGCTTGGCGCACAGGAGGGTCTTAAAGGCGGTCTTGATCGCCATGCCGGCGACGCCGCTCTTGGCGCTCACCTCGGCGCGCACGAGCTCGGCGAGGGTGGCGATGACCTCTGGGGCGCGGGTGGGGTCGAGGAGCTGCGCGAGGCGCTCTTGGGGGGTCATGGGGACTCCTAGAGGGGGCGAAGAGGGGGCGAAGAGGGGGCGAAGAGGGGGCGAAGAGGGGGCGAAGAGGGGGCGCGGGGCGCTGAACGCTGAACAGCGTTGCGTGAGAGATATAAGATAGCTCACTTTAAAGCTTGAAATAGATCACATGAAATAGATCAAACGCCGCCCGCCGTCTGCGGTCGCCGCGCCCCCCCCTCCCAAGAGCGCCCACAAGAGCGCCCCCCCGCGCAGGCGCAGTCAAGACCCAAATCGGAGAGATAGAGCATGTTTGAGATCAAAACAAAACACCAAGCCGCCGTGATCTCTAGCCACTTCACGCAGCTCCTCGTGAATCTCAACTGGACGAGCGCCGTCGATTTTGACCTGTTCGCCGTCTACGAGACCAAGGCGGGGCGCGTGGGCATCGTGTACTACGGCGACATGGGCGACCTCAACCGCGCCCCCTTTATGCAGCTGAGCGGCGACGAGGGGAGAGACGACCAGGGCGGCGACCACCAAGAGACGCTCATCATCTCCTCCCTCGCCGAGATGCGCTACGTGTGGGTATGCAGCTGGGACTACAACGCCGTGATGGGCGGGCGGGCGGGGCGCTTTGACCGGTGCGACCTCCACATGACCGTGGTGGACGACAAGGGGCAGTACAAGCTCCCCCTCGTGGACACGCGCTCGGGCAACATGGCCCTCGTCCTCACCATCGACAACTCGAGTCCCGTGCTCAGCAAGCTCATCAACAGCAGCGAGGTCACCACCCTGCGCGGCCTCGACCCCACCGCCCTCGTCTCCTTCCTCAAGGGGACGCTGGGCCGCGCGGGAGTCTGAGCTATGAGCTTTGTGCTCAAGGCCAAGGGGGAGCGCACCTACATCAGCGTGCAGGACTTCACCGTCACCCTGCGCTGGCGCAGCGCCGTGGACCTCGACCTCGTGGCGTTCTACAGGCGCAAGGACGGCGCCGAGGGGGGCGTGTTCTCCACCCACTACCTCGGCGGTGACCACGGGGCGCTCGGGCGCTTCCCTTTTATGGAGCTCAGCGGCGACGCCCTCGAGAGCGACGGGCGCCAGGCGTCTGAGGAGGCGCTGCGCGTGGCGCGCCTCGACGAGGTGGCGCAGCTCTACATCCTGGCGCTCAACCAGACGGCGGCGCGCGAAACCGACCCGCGCGGCGAAGAGGGGGCGGCGCGCTTTGGGGACTGTGACCTGTCGGTGGAGGTCAAGACGGGGCGCGGGGAGGCGTTTGAGGTGCCGCTCGGGCGCGCCGAGGAGCGCGGGGTGGTGGCGCTGGTGTGCCGCATCGACAACACCAACGCCATCACGGGCCCGCAGCTGATCCGCGAGGGGCGGGTGATGACCCTAGACGCGTTCTACGCCGAGGTGCCCGGGGCGCGGGCGCTGCGGGTGGGGCAGAAGCTGATTCTGCGCGCCAAGGGCTCCTCCGCCCCCCTCGCCCGCCCCCGCGCCGACATGCCGGTGCACGCGCGCCTCACGTGGACGGCGCCGGTGGACCTCGACCTGCACTGTTTTTATGTGCGGCGCGGGGGGCTGGGCGGCGGGCTGCTCCGCCGCCTCTTTGGGCTCGGCGGGGGCGCGCTCCACCGCGTGTACTTTGGCGAGCGCGGGAGCCTGCGCGAGGAGCCCTTCATCTGCCTCGACCAAGACGCCGGCGTCGGCGACCGGGGGGGCGCCAACGAGGAGAACATCGAGCTAGCGCGGACGGCGCACCTCGACGCGGTGCTGTTCGCCGCCCACATCTTCAACAAGCCCGACTCCTGCTTTTGCGACTACGACGGCGCCGTGGCGGTGCGCTGCGGCGACCAAGAGGTGGAGGTGCCGCTGCGGGCGCCCGCGCGGGGCGCGTGGGCGCTGATCGCGCTCGTGGACTGCCGAGGCGAGACGCTGCGCGTGGTGAGCGTGGACGAGGTGCAGCGCGACCGCCCGTCGCTGTCTCAGGTGCGCGCGCTCACGAGTGGGCTTCGCGTCACCTGAGCGCCGCTCACGCCCTCGCCCTCGCCCTCGCCCTCGCCCTCGCCCTCGCTCCCCTCCCTACCTCCCTACCCCCCTACCTCCTCTGCGCCCATCGGCGCTCGTCTCCCGGAGAGAAGCACATGCTCCACAACATCACAGGCGTCCTCAGCGGGTGGGTGGCGCGCTACGGCGCCGAGGCGTCCTTCGTGGGCAAGGTGGCCATGGGGGCGCTGCTGCCCGCGGGGGTGAGCAAGCTCCTCGAGGTGGGACTCGAGGCCGCCTGCGACTACCTGCAGGACAAATCAAGCGGCGCGCACGAGCGGGGACTCGCCGAGCGCCTAGACCGCCTAGGCGTGCCCAGCGGCGCGCTCGCGCAGGCGCTGACGCAGGTGGACCGCGGCGGCCAGCGCGCCCTCGCGCGCGCCTTTGAGGCGCGCCAAGCGGGCACACCCGCGGACGAGGCGCGCGCCGCGCTGCGCGCCCTCGTGGAGCAGGACCCCGCCCTGAGCGCCCTGCGCGACTCCCTCGGCGACATCGCCGAGCGACTCACGCTGCTCAGCGCGCAAGGGGAGGTGCTGATCGCCGGCCAGCGGCACCAGACGGAGGCGCTCGAGGAGCTGCTGCGGATGCTCCGGAGCGTCGCCGCGCAGGTGGGCGCCCCCGCGCTCGCCCCCGAGCCCCCCGCCGCCGCCCTCGTCGCCCTCGCGCCGCCCTCCGCCCCCCTCGCCGCCCTCGATTCCCTCGACTCCCTCGACTCCCTC
>VGTA01000169.1 GCA_016874875.1 Deltaproteobacteria bacterium
GCCGAGGGTCAGGTAGAGCAGGCGCCCCAGCTGGCGCCGGAGGGCCTGCGCCTCAGGGCGCTCGCAGCGCTCGAGGGCGCACTCGACGAGCGCGGTGAAGAACTCTCCGAGTTTGGGTGTGGCCATAGTCTCTCAGGGGCGCGGGGGCGCGGGGGCGCGGGGGGGCTCTTGGCGAGGGTCATCGGTGGCGTAAGGTAGCCCACGCGCGAGGATTACACAACCCAAAGCCCCGCCCCTCAGCGGAGGCCGAGGGCGCGCAGGGCGAGGCCGGCGAAGGCGCTGAGGGCGTTGGCGAGGAGGGCGACGCGGAGCGGGCGGCGCGCGCCGAGCGCCCACAGGAGCCACCCCTCCGCGACGACCACGGCCCCCTCCGCCGTCAGCGCGTAAGTGAGGTAGCTCCAGCCGCGGGCGTGCGCGTAGGCGTGCAGAGGCCACCAGATGAGCGGATGGGTGGCGCAGGTGGGGGCGAGCGCCAAGGAGAGCGCCTTGAGCGCGCCCGCCCGCCGCCAGAGGTCCCCGCCGCGCTGGTGGAGGTAGACGGGGACCTCGATGAGCTGCGTGAGGAGGAAGGCGCTGAGCCAGGCGCTGAGCCAGGAGTCGGTGAGGTGTTGGGCGAGCAAGGGGGGGCGCTTGGGGGAGGAGGGGGAGGGAAGAGTGGGGAGGAGGGGGAGGGAGGGGCGGGGAGGGGGCGCGCGTCAGGGCGGAGGGTATGTAAGCTATTCGGTATGTTTTTTCAACAGATAACAGGGATAACATGTGCTGACAACAGATGCCTGGCACCTGTGTGGGGGCCTCCATGGGCGCCACCATGGGCGCCTCCATGGCAAACGCGCGCCACAGCGCCGAGACGAGCGTCACGCTGATGCTGATGGGCATCAAGAGCGCCGCCACCAGCGGGTCAACCCGCCTCGCCAGCGCCAAGGGGAGGGGAGGGGAGCGCGGACGAGGGCGGCGCGCGCACGTCCGGAGGCTAGAGGGGAGGCAAATCTTGAAAAATTAGAGTTTTCTGATACGATTCATCGGAAAAGGCGATAGGGGCGCTAAGGTCGCTCCGGATCGACTAAAAACGCACCGCGGGGGAGATGAAATCGTGAGCCTAGACCTAGAAGATTTAAGGGTGCTCGAGGCGGTGCTCACGGAGGGGAGCTTCTCCAAGGCGGCCGTCAAGCTGAGCAAGGCGCAGTCAGCAGTGAGCTACCACATCAAGAAGCTCGAGGCGGAGCTCAAGCTCGAGCTCTTCGACCGCGGGGGGTACCGCGCCACGCTCACGCCCACGGGGGTGGTGATCTGGAACGAGGGGCGCCGCCTGCTGCGCCTCGCCGAGCGGCTAGAGTCGCTGAGCGCCCACTTCACCGACGGCTGGGAGCCGCGCCTAGAGCTGGTGATCGACGGCGCGCTGCCGATAGAGCCGGTGCTGAGGGCGCTCAAGGTGTTCGTGACGCACCAGGTGCCCACGCGCGTGCAGCTCAAGACCGCCTACCTGGGCGGCGTGAAGATGGCCTTCGAGCGCGACGCCGCCGACCTGATGGTGGTGACCAGCTACCAGCCCGCGGTGGGCTTCAGCGCCTCGCCCCTCCCCACGACGCCGATGGTGCTGGTCGCCTCCGCGGAGCACCCGCTGGCGCAGCGCGCGCGCGTAGATCACTCAGATCTGCACGAGCACGTGGAGCTGACGATTCGCGACCCGAGCCGCAGGAGCGAGGACGCGGCGCAGTTCGGGGGGGACAGGGTGTTCTTCTTGAATGATTTTGTCTCCAAGAAGCAGGCGATCTTGATGGGGATTGGCTTTGGGTGGATGCCGGCGAACGTGGTGGGCGAGGAGCTCCAGCGCGGGGCGCTGCGCGAGCTCTGCTATGAGGCGGGGTCGCGGTTCAATCTGACGCCGCACCTGGTGTACCCCACAGACCGCCCGCTGGGGCGGGCGGGGGATCTGCTGTGTGAGCTGATTCAGCAGGCGTTCTCGATGGAGGGGCCGCTGCGGTTGCCCCCGAGCTCGCTGGAGCGGTGGGTGGGGCGGCTGCGGGGGCAGGGGGTGGAGGTGGAGGAGGGGTGAGGGGTGAGGGGGTTGACTTTGATGGGGGAGAGATGTATCTTCATTTAGATGCTTACTTCCATTTTTAATAAATTCCAAGAATTGGATGACCATGATCCTTAATAATATAAATAGAAATACACGTGTATTTTTGTTGATCGCAATATGTCATTTGACAATGTTTTGTTGTTTTTCAAAAAAGGCAGTAGCAAATGATTATTTGACATTTTTTGCAAATCATAATATGGATTGGAAACCTGCAAAAAGCCCTTTTGATCGCGGACTAGAACGAATTATACCTTCAGGTGCTGATATCTTTTTTAATTTAAACATAGACATAAAAAACAATGATAATGGCTCTTTCATGGTTGTAAATACTAAGACATATGATCATGTAAGTTTAAAATATTTTTTCAGGTGCGATGACATAATAATTTCGAACGGTGAAGTCGATACTCCATCATCATCTATTAAAATAAAAATAAAAGCAAACGGCATTTCCAACTGCATGCTTGGCTTTTCATCTAGTTCTAGAATGAGACTAAACATAGAAAGCATTCAATTTTTAACATATGCTGATAATGGGTGTGAATTTTTTGATTATAGCATATTTGATTCGAATGGAATTATGACAAGTGGAAATGATGACAAGAAGATATCAGCATTTGAACATGTTCGGGTTGATTTCAAAATCAAAAAAAACAAATCAAATCCTATTTTGACAATTAAAGAAAACAGTTTCTTCTCCTTGATAAGTGTTCCAATTTCCCAGCATAATACAGATTCCCCTAACATCGTTACCTATTCCATCATCATCACACCTAAGCAGTTTCTCAACGCCGCTTTCATGAAAGACCTCCCAATCGACTTCTCTATAGATTGCGCCACACTATCAAAACAGACCATTCGCATCCCCTACCTCCATCGCCTAGGTGATGACCTAGAGCTCACTAGAGCCCCTAAGACCATCAAGGGATTCGACTTCAGCAGCAAAGCAGAACTCGACGACTTCCTCAACAAGTACCCCGAATCAGATCGCGCCTCGCTCATTTTCGCGATCCGCATGAAGCTCCTCCGCGACGGCGCCAAGGACGCCAAGACCGAAGAGGAACTCCTCAACGCCATTAACGAATACAATGACTTCATAGCGAAATATCCCGACACCACTGGCGCCCAAATCGCCACCCACGAGGTCTTCCGCGTCTACGAGCGCCACGACTCCATCGCCGCGTACACCGAGTTCATCAAGCGCTACCCTTTTTCGCTCGAGGTCAATCTCGCAGAGGAGCACATCAAGCGCAAGCTCTTCGACGCCACCATGGCCCAAAATGATATTGAGGCCTACGATCACTTCGTGGAGACCTTCCCTGAAGCAGAGCCTTATGTGACCCAAATCATCAACCGAGCAGCTGAGATTGAGCAAAGCAAGGTGCAGAGCCTGCTTGAGAGCCTTAAGGATAAACCCAAATCAGATCAAAGAATCGAAAAAGATGACTATGCAAGCGATCTCTACAAAAAGTGGCATGACCTCGCGCTTAAATCCACATCGCCTAGAGGTGCAAAAATCCACCAAGTGAAGATCAATCGTATTGAGTACTTGCTCACCACAGAGCTTAGCACGACACCGAGCTTTCAAATCCTCACCGTGAGAAAGCTAGTCGAGGATGTCAAGAAGCAGCTCACTCAACTCGACGTCCTCATCCAACGCAATCATGAAGAGACGATCACGACGATCAACCAAGGCTTCCAAAGACTCCACGAGCACCTCGACCAGCGCTTCAACGCCCTCAACGGCACCCTCAACAAGATCGAAGAGCGCCTCAAGCGCCAAGAAGACTCCACCGCCGCCCTCGACCAGCGCCTCAAGGACCTGAGTGTCCTCATCGACGCTCACTACGCCGAGCTCAGGCGACAGAGCGGCGACATCAAGAGACAGAACGATGAGCTCAAGGAGGCGCTCCGGAGCGCTAACAAGCATGGCACGCTCGACACCGCTCTCACCGTCGTCAGCACCGGCCTCGACCTCTACAACGCCTGGCGGAGTCCCTACGAGCCCAAGGGCGAAGCCAGCAAGACCTTTAACCTGCACTTCAACCCCGACATCGTCATCAAGCACAACAGCAACCCTAAGAGCCTCTACTCCAAGCTCGGCAACCTGTTCAGCGAGCTCTGCCCAACGCTCTCAGGCGCCCTCGTTGCCACCACCTCCGTCACGGGCCCCCTCGCCATAGGCGCTGGCATCTTCGCCAACCAAACCTGCAAGTGGGGCGTGGGGTGGCTCTCCAAGAAGTTTGGCGGCTAGCATAAGCACACAGGTGAGAGAGAGGGACGAAGCCTGAGCGCAGGGGCGTTGGTCAAGCGCCGCGAGATACGCTATACTCCTCGCGTCTCCCCTCCGCCCACAGGAGTCCCCATGGTCAGCTTCCGCCCCGTCGCCGCCCTCACGCCCCCCCCGCACCTCGCCAGCGAGGTCGCCGCGCCGCCCTACGACGTGGTGAATCGCGACGAGGCGCGAGCGCTCCTCGCGGGCAAGCCCAACCGCGTGCTGCGCGTCACCCGCGTCGACGCCCTCCTGCCCGACGACGCCGACCCCCACGCCCCCGCCGCCTACGCGCGCGCCAAGGAGGAGCTCGAGGGGCTCAAGGCGCGCGGGGCGCTCGTGGAGACGCCGGCGCGCTTCTACATCTACGCGCAGGAGATGCAGACCCCCGAGGGCCCGCACAGGCAGGTGGGCGTGATGGGCAGCGCCTCGGCGGAGGACTACTGGGCGGACCGCATCAAGAAGCACGAGTTCACGCTGCCCCAGAAGGAGGAGGACCGCCTGCGCCTCACCGAGGCGCTCCGCGCCCACATGGGGCCCGTCTTCCTCACCTACCGCGCCCAGCCCGCCCTCGACGCGCTGGTGGCGCGCGCCGCGACGGGGGCGCCGTGGGTGGAGTTCGTGGCGGAGGACGGCGTGCGGCACGCGCTGTGGCCCGTGACGGACGCGGCGGTGGAGGGGGCGCTGGTGGAGGGCTTCGCGGGCCTCGGCGCCCTCTACATCGCCGACGGCCACCACCGCGCCGCCGCCGCGGCGCGCGTGGGGCGCGGGGCGGCCGCGGGGGACCCGCGCGGGCGCTTCTTGGCGGTGGCGTTCCCGCACGACCAGCTGTGCGTGATGCCCTACAACCGCGTGGTGCGCCACCTCAACGGGCACACGCCCGCCGGCCTCCTCGCCGCGCTCCAGGCGCGCTTCGCGGTGACGCCGCTGGCGGCGGCGCGGGCGCCGGCGGCGCGCCACGAGTGGGCGATGTGCCTAGGGGGGGCCTGGTACTCGCTGCGCCCGACGCCCGCGCTCGCGGCGGAGCTGGCGGGGCGCGACGTCAAGGCGCAGCTCGCCGTGAGCGTCCTGCAGGACGAGGTCCTCGAGCCCCTCCTAGGGGTGCGAGACCCGCGCACGGCGCCGCACATCGAGTTCGTGGGCGGGATCCGCGGCCTCGCCGCCCTCGAGCGCGGCGCGGGGGCGAGGGGCGTGGCGTTCGCCTTGGCGCCCACCTCCACGGAGGAGGTGATGGCGATCGCGGACCGCGGGGAGGTGATGCCGCCCAAGTCCACCTGGTTTGAGCCCAAGCTCCGCTCCGGGCTCGTGGTCAGCTACTTTTAAGCAGCCCCGCGCTGCCGTCCCAGCGAGAGGAGTCGCGCATGTCGAGCATGTCGAGCGGCGACGCGGGCGCCCCCGCGCCCAAGACCCGCCTCATCCAGCCCCTAGGCGCGCGCGTGCTCGTGCGCCTCACCCCCGACCCCGACCGCAGCCCCAGCGGGCTCTTCTTGCCGCAGGGGGTCAAGGAGCGCCACCACGAGGCCTGCTACGCGCAGGTGGTGGAGGTGGCGCGCGACCGCCTCGCCACGGAGCAGGTGGGCGACAACGTGTCGGGGATTCCCCTCGGCGTCTACGTGCTCTTCCCGAAAGAGGCGGGCCTGGCGGTGCCGTGGGACGACCAGCTCCGCGTGGTGGCCACGCAGGACGTGGTGGCCGTGGTGGAGGAGCTGAGCCCCAAGGGGCTCCACTAGCGCGCGTCGCGCGGAGGGCTTGACCGATGACGACCACAGCGCTTGACCTGCACACCCTCACCGCCTGGCTCCTCACGCCGAGCCCGCCCGCCGCGCTCGCGGACGACGAGCGCGAGGGCCTCAAGTTCGAGCCCCTCCTCCACGCGCCGAGTCCGCGCCTGCGCGTCGACCTCAGCGCCGCCGCGCCCGCGGCGGAGTCGCGCTCAGAGGAGGCCGCGCCCCCCCCGCCCGCCCGCGAGCGCGCCGGCGAGGGCGAGCGCGCCGGCGAGGGCGAGCGGACCGACGAGGACGACGGCGATGATGGGGCAGCGGAGGGCGCCGCCCCGAGCTACCTCGCCTTTATGGAGCAGGCGCGCGCCCGCGCCGCGGGGGAGTCCCAGGGCGCGCCCCGCGCCGCGCGCGCCGGGGCGGCGCCTCGCGGCCCCGCCGGGTCGCCGCAGGGGAAGGGGGCGCAGAGGGCGGAGCAGCCCCCTCCTCCACGCCCCCCCGCGCCGCCCCCCCCGCCCGCGCCGCAGGTCCCGCAGGCGCCCCGCGCGCCGCAGGGGCAGCAGGCGCGGCAGCAGGCGCGGCGGCAGGAGGGGCGCGCGCCGCAGGGAGCGCAGGCGCCGCAGGGGGCGCAGGCGCCGCAGGGGGCGCAGGCGCCGCAGGGGGCGCAGGCGCCGCAGGGCCGGCAGCGGGGAGAGCGCCGAGCAAAACAAGAGCCGCAGCGGCAGGCGCCGCAGGGCCCGCAGCAGG
>VGTA01000170.1 GCA_016874875.1 Deltaproteobacteria bacterium
GCCCCTCGCCGAGCCCGGCGACGCGCTCTCCAAGGTCTACGACCCCAACGAGGCGGAGGGGCGCTGGTACAAGCGGTGGCGCGAGGCGGGCGTCTTTGCGCCCAAGTCCGACCGCGACCCCACCTGCGCCGACCCCTCCTACGTGATCATGATGCCCCCGCCCAACGTCACGGGCAGCCTCCACATGGGCCACGCGCTCACCGCCACCCTCCAGGACATCCTGATCCGCTACCACCGCATGCTCGGGCGCGACACCCTCTACCTCCCCGGCACCGACCACGCCGGCATCGCCACGCAGTCGGTGGTGGAGCGCGAGCTGGCGCGCCAGGAGGGCAAGACGCGCCACGACCTCGGGCGCGAGGCGTTCTTGGAGCGCGTGTGGGCGTGGAAGGACAAGAACGGCTCGCGCATCGTGGAGCAGCTCATGACCCTCGGCGTGAGCGCCGACTGGGGGCGCGCGCGCTTCACCATGGACGAGCGCTGCTCCCGCGCCGTCACCGAGGCGTTCGTGCGGATGTGGGACGACGGGCTCATCTACCGCGGCGAGCGGCTGGTGAACTGGGACCCTAAGGCGCGCACCGCCCTCAGCGACGAGGAGGTGGAGCACGAGGAGCGCCGCGGCGAGCTGTGGCGCTTCGCCTACCCCTTCACCGACGGCTCCGGCGAGGTGGTGGTGGCCACCACCCGCCCCGAGACCCTGCTCGGCGACACGGCGGTGGCGGTCCACCCCGACGACGAGCGGTATCAGGCGCACCTCGGCAAGACCCTCCGCCACCCCTTCTTCCCCGAGCGCCACCTCCCCCTCATCGCGGACGCCTACGTGGACCCCGCCTTCGGCACCGGCGCCGTCAAGATCACCCCCGCCCACGACCCCAACGACTTTGAGATGGGCCAGCGCCACGCCCTGCCCATGATCAACATCTTCACCCTCGACGCCCACGTCAACGAGCGCGGCGGCGAGTTCGCGGGGCTCGAGCGGTACGAGGCGCGGCGGCGCGTGAAGGCCGCCCTCGAGGGCCTCGGGCTCGCCCGCGGCGCCGAGGAGATCACCCACAACGTGAGCGTCTCGCAGCGCTCGGGTGAGGTGATCGAGCCCATGCTCAGCCGCCAGTTCTTTGTGCGCACCCAGCCCCTCGCCGCCCTCGCCACCGCCGCCGTCCGCGCAGGGGAGACGCGCGTCATCCCCGAGGGCTGGGTCAAGACCTGGGACCACTTCATGGACAACATCCGCGACTGGTGCATCAGCCGCCAGCTGTGGTGGGGCCACCGCATCCCCGTCTTCTACGACCTCCACGCCCTCCCCGCCGCCGTCCGCGCCCACGCCGCGGAGGCGGGGGGGCGCACCGAGGCGCTCGCGCTCCTCGAGGCCGCCGAGGCGCTCGCGGAGGGCGCCGCGCGCGACGCCGCCCTCCGCCGCGCCCTGAGCGTCGCCCTCAACGCCCTCGACGACGAGCGCGTGCGCGCCCTCTCCACCGCCAGCGCCCACGACCTCGCCGCCGCGGAGCCCGGGCGCTTTGTGCAGGAGGAGGACGTGCTCGACACCTGGTTCAGCTCCGGGCTGTGGCCCTTCTCCACCCTCGGCTGGCCTGAGCAGACCCCCGACCTCGCCCGCTTCTACCCCGGCGCGGTCCTCGAGACCGGCTTCGACATCCTGTTCTTCTGGGTGGCCCGCATGATGATGATGGGCACCTACTTTATGGGCAAGGCGCCCTTCGCCGACGTGTACCTCCACGCGATGGTGCGCGACGCGCAGGGGCGCAAGATGTCCAAGTCGCTCGGCAACACCATCGACCCCCTCGACGTGATCCGCGGCGTGAGCCTCGACGAGCTCACGGCCAAGACGCGCACCTACCCCGTGCCCGAGAAGCTGCTCCCGCAGGTGCTCGCCGGGCTCGCCCAAGAGTACCCCGACGGCATCCCCGCCAGCGGCGCCGACGGGCTGCGCTTCACCCTCGCGAGCCTCTCGGGGCAGGGGCGCGACATCAAGCTCTCCATCCCGCGCGTGGCGGGCTACCGCGCCTTCCTCAACAAGATCTGGAACGCCACCCGCTTTGGGCTCATGCGCGCCGAGGGCGTGGCGGCGCGCCCGCTCCACGAGGTCCGCGCCCACCTCACCGTCGCCGACCGCTGGGTGCTCTCGCGCCTCCAGGCGGCCACCGCCAAGGTGCGCGACGCCCTCAGCGGCTACCGCTTCAGCGAGGCCGCCGACGTGATCTACCACTTCTTCTGGTCGGAGCTGTGCGACTGGTACATCGAGCTCGCCAAGGGCGCCCTGAGCGACCGCGCGCCGATGGCGCAGCGCGAGGCGGCGTGCGCGGTGCTCTTTAGCGCCCTCGACCAGAGCATGCGCCTGCTGCACCCGCTGTGCCCCTTCCAGACCGAGGAGATCTGGCAGCAGCTCCCCGGGCGCGAGGCGCGCTGGCCCGCCGTGCGCTTCTGCGCCGAGGCGCCCTACCCGGAGGCGGACGCCGCGTGGGTGGACGAGGAGGCGGAGCAGACCATGGGGCTCCTCCAGACCACCCTCACCCTGGCGCGCAACGCCCGCCACGAGTCGGGGCTGCCCATCCAGAAGAAGGCGCCGCTGGTGGTGGTGACGGACAGCGCGCCCCTCACGGCGGCGCTCCGCGCCCACGACGGGGAGCTGCGCCGCCTCGCGCAGCTCAGCGACCTCTCGGTGTTCGCGCGCGGCGCGTTCGAGGCGCCCAGGCAGGCGGCGATCAACGCCAGCGCCGAGGTGGAGGTGGTGGTGCTCCTTGAGGGGCTCATCGACCTCGGCGCGGAGCGCGAGCGGCTCACCAAGGAGCTCGAGAAGCTCGCCAAGCAGCGCGACGCCCTCGCCCGCCGCGTGGAGAGCCCCGGCTTCCGCGACAAGGCGCCCGCCGCCGTGGTGGCGGAGACGGAGGGCAAGATCGCCGACGCCGATGAGCAGATCGCCCGCCTGCGCGAGCGCGTCGCCGCCCTCGGCGCCTGAGCCCCCTCTCCATAAAGCCCCCTAGGAGCCACCCCATGAGCGCCCCCGCCCCCGCCCTCCCCCCCCAAGACATGACCGGCAAGGTCTGCCTCGTCACCGGCGCCAACTCCGGCATCGGCCTCGTCACCGCCCGCGAGCTCTGCGCGCGCGGCGCGGAGGTGCTGATGGTGTGCCGCAGCGCCGAGAAGGGCGCGGAGGCGGCCGCCGAGATCGAGGCCGCCACCGGCCGCCGCCCCCGCCTCTACCTCGCCGACCTCAGCGACCTCGCGCAGGTGGCGCGGGTGGCCAGGGAGGTCAAGGCGGAGCACGCCCGCCTCGACGTCCTCGTCAACAACGCCGGCGGCCACTTCCCCCGCTACATGGAGAGCGCGCAGGGCTACGAGCTCACGTTCGCGCTCAACCACCTGAGCTACTTCCTGCTCACCCACCACCTCCTGCCGCTCGTGGAGGCGGCGCCGGCGGGGCGCGTGGTGTGCGTGGCGTCGCGCGCCCACGAGAAGAGCGCCCTCGACCTCGACGACCCCTTCTTCAAGCGCCGCGCCCGCCTCTTTCAGACGCCGCTGGTGGGCGCCTTCCTCGTGTACGGCACGAGCAAGCTGCTCAACGTCCTCTTCACCCGCGAGCTCGCCCGCCGCCTCAAGGCGCGCGGCAGCGCCGTCACCGTCAACGCCCTCCACCCCGGCGTGGTGCGCACGGGCTTCGGCAAGGACTACGGCGGCCTCTTCAACCTCGCCGCGCGCGCCCTGGGGCTCGTGTCGATCTCGCCGGAGCAGGGGGCGCGCACCAGCGTCTATCTGGCCACGTCGCCGGAGGTGGCGGGGGTGAGCGGCGGGTACTTCGACAAGTGCCGGGAGGTGCAGCCGAGCGCCACCGCCCGCGACCCCGCGCAGGCGGCGCGGCTGTGGGCGCTGAGCGAGGGGCTGTGTGAGGGGTTTATGTGATGAGCGCGAGGGCAGCGCGCGGCGCGCGCCTCACCCCCTCACCCCCCCTCCCCCCCTCACACCCCCATCGCTAAGCGAATCCCCCCGTCATCATCCCGAAACGTCGCCGTGGCGATAAACCGAAACGCCACGCGGCAGTTGCCCTCAAAGCTCCGCCACGACCCGCCGCGCACCACGCGGTCGGCGTCGGGGTCGGGGTCGGGCACCGGCGTGACGCGCGCGCCGTCGGCGAAGGGGAACTCTGGGCGATAGGGGTCCTCGCACCAGTCGCGCGCCCCGCCGGCGAGGGCGAGGTGGCCGTAGGGGCCCTGGTCCACGGGCCAGTCGGCGTCAGCGGAGAGGGCGGGGGGGCCCTCGCGGCTCTGGCGCATGCTGCACCAGGAGGGGTCAAAGCGGTGCCCCCACGGGAAGAGGCGCGCGTCTACGCCGCGGGCGGCCTTCTCCCACTCCATGTCGCGCGGGAGGCGCCAGGGGAGGCCGTCGCGGGCGGCGCGCCAGGCGCAGTAGGCGCGGGCGCAGGCGGCGTCCACCTGCGTGACGGGGTGGTGGGGGCGCGGGTCGTCGGCGGGGAGGCGGTAGCCGCCGCCCGCGGCGAGCGCGAAGAGCCCGGGGCCCTCGTCGTCGCGGGCGCGGGGGCGGAGCGCCCAGGCGCGGTCGCCCTCGCCGCGCGCCGCGAGGTCGTTGAGGAGGTCGAGGTACTCGGCGCGCGTGACGTGGGCGATGGACATCACCGCCCCGTCCACCCACAGGCGGCGGCGGGTGGGGGCGTTGGACACCTGCGGGTCGCCGCCCGCGTACATCCAGCCGGCGGGGATGTAGGCGCAGCCGGCGGGCAGCGCCTCGGGGCGCAGGAGGCGCAGGGGCTCGGGCTCCGTCGCCCCCGGCGGCGTGCTCGACCAGCCCACCTCGCGCTCTATGAGGACCGGGTAGCGGGCGGGGGCGTACCCCTCCGCCTCCACCGTGAGCAGGTAGGAGCCGAGCGGCAGCGGGCGAGAGAGGAGCGGGGCGGCGCCGAGGAGCTCGGGGGGGGTGAGCGCGAGGCGGCGGTGGCGCTCCTCGTAGCGCTGCGCCCACACGCGCGCGCCGGGGGCGGCCACGAGGAGCGTGAGGGGCGCCGTGGGCGCGAGGCGGCGCGCCACGCGGGCGCGGGTCGCGGCGCCGGCGGCGGCGGCGTGGGCCTCGAGGGCGAGGGCGTGGCGGAGCGCGCCCGCCTCGTCGCCGTCGCGCTCGGCGGCGGCGTGGGCGGCGAGGCCCTGCGCGCAGAGCCGATCGTGCGCCTCCTCGCCGAGCGGGTCGTGCGCCACGGCGCGCTCGAGGTGTCGGGCGGCGCGCTCGTCGAGCAGGTCGGCGGCGCGGCGGAGGTCGCGCGCCTCGTCGAGCAGCGCCCACGCGGCGCGCTTCTCCCCCTCGGGCTGCCAGGCGTGCAGCGCGCGCTCGGCGAGGGCGCCCTGCGCCGCGAGGTCGTCGGCGCGCGCCCGCCGCGCCGCCGCCTCCGCGGTGAGCGCGTCGGCGTCCGCCACGCAGGCGAGGGCGCGCTCGCGCCGCCCCACCCCGTCGAGCCAGTCGCCCACGGCGCGCGCGAGGGCGCCGGCCTCCTCAAAGCGGTCGCGCGGCGCGAAGGCGAGGGCGCGCTCCACCGAGGCGCGCAGCTCCGCGGGGAGCGGCGGGAGCCCCTCGGGCCAGCAAACGCGCTGGCGGACGGCGAGCGCCTCCGACACCAGCGCGGCGGAGGGGCGGCGGGCGGTGGAGGCGAGCCGGAAGGCGGAGGCGCCCGTGAGGAGCTCGTAGAGCACCCCGCCGAGCCCGTACACGTCGGTGCGCGCGTCGATCTCGTCGCCGGCGCCGCGCAGCTGCTCGGGCGCCATGTAGGTGAGCGTGCCGGAGAGCACCCCGAGCGCCGTGCTCAGGGCGCTGCGCCCCCCCGTGAGCTCCTCCCCGAGGGCGGCGGTGCGGGCGAGGGTGGGCGGGGCGCGGAGGGTGGCGGTGGCGGCGCTGGCGGCGAGCGCTGGGGCGGCGGTGGCGGCGGGCGCGGGGGCGGCGCGGGGGGGGCCGCGGAGGGTGCCTTCGGCGGCGAGGAAGGTCTCGGCGAGGGGGTCGGTGAGCGAGGAGGTGAGGGGGGGCGCGTCGAGGGTGCTCAGGGCGCCGTGACCGCTGTGTGCGCCGTGAACGCTGTGTGCGCCGTGAACGCTGTGTGCGCCGAGCGTGTCGAGGGTGCTCGGGGTGCGCTGCGGCGTCAGCCTAGGCGCGGGGGCCACGCCCAGGGCATCGCGCTCGAGCGCCTCATAGTACGCGTCGAGGCGCTTAGCGATGCCCCAGTCGAGCACCAGCACCTCCCCGTGAGCGCCCACCATGATGTTCTCGGGCTTGAGGTCGCGGTGGATCACGCCCTGGCGGTGCGCGTAGGAGACGGCCTCGCAGGCGCCCTTAAAGAGCCCCAGGAGGCGGCGGAGGCTCCACGACTCGCCCTCGGGGGGCCAGCTCGCGCCGTCGCGGCGCCTGTGCAGCGCGCGGATCAGCGCCCCGAGCGACTCCCCCTCCACCACCTTCATGGTGAAGTAGAGGCGCCCGTCGGGGAGGCGCCCGAGGTCGTGGAGGGGGACCACGTTGGGGTGCTGAAGGCGCGCGCCGGTGCGCGCCTCCTCCACAAAGCGCTCGAGGTGCGCCTCGCTGAGGGCGTGGTCGGCGCGCACCACCTTCATCGCCACCGCGCGCCCGAGGACGCGGTCAAACACGCGCCGCACCTCGCCCATCCCTCCTTCGCCGAGGGGGCCGAGGTCGTCGTAGCGGTCGCTGAGGGGCGTGGGGGTGGGGGTGGTCATGCGGGGGCTCTTAGGCGGTGGCGGCGGCTGAGGGTGCCTTATGGGGGCGGGGAGCGCAAGGGGGGGGAGG